>JAFLJU010000411.1 GCA_022712835.1 Desulfobacteraceae bacterium | reverse complement strand
CGCCAGCGAAAGGATTTTCCCAATGCACTTCACTGGGGGGAAAAAGCACTTTCAAAAGACCCTAATAATAAGCGGCATCAAGAATTGGTTGCCGAAGTCAAAAAACAGATGCGGGACGTTCCTTAAGTTCCTATGGGCGTTATCAACAAGAAGTGATAAAGCTTCTGGCCTCACGATAGCTTGTCATTTTGTACCCTGTCGATTCTACTTGCTGGAGGGGATCATTGTGAGCCATGTCGCCGACGAGGACGATTTTCGTGAGGTGGTGGAAAAAATGTCAAGGAAATCTGTCTGCGCCTTGCCCGCACTTTTTCGATCATGACCACATAATAAGTCATTATGAATTTTAAAAATATAATATTTAGACGTATAATATTTTATCTTTTTATAACTGATTGACAAGTAATTTTCTTTATATTAAATTATACGGATACTAATGTGTTGTCATAATTATTGATAATGTTAGATGATAAAAGGAGAGCGTATGTTTAAATTTAGTAAAAAGATTTTAGGCGGGGTTTTCATTTTTACAGCACTTTTCATGTGCAGCATCACTTATGCTGCTGATCTTCCGGTGTACAAACTCGGAATTGATGCCGCATTCCCTCCATGGACATGGGCGGAAAAGGGCGATATCAAAGGATTTGACTGGGAACTTTTCCAATATATCGGAGAAGTTGAAGGGTTTAAAGTTGAAGCAGCAGACATTCCATGGTCCGCCATTATTACCGCACTCTCAAAAGGAAAGATTGATATCCTGGCCGGGGGGCTGTCCTATACGTGTAAGCGTGCACAAGTCATAGACTATGCTCTGCCGCATTGGAAAACAGACTATTGGACCTTGATTAAAACCAATTCAAAGCTCAATTGTGTGACCGCCATGAGCAAGGGAGCCAATGTGGGTGCCCAGGCCGGAACAACCGGATATAGATGGCTCAAGGAAGAACTTAAGGACAAGGGCGTTGACATAAATATCAAAGCGTATGAATCCGTTGAACTGGGCGTCAAAGAACTTGAGAATGGACGGCTTGATGCCCTTCATGTTGACTCACCAACCGCCAGAGGCTTTATTGATGCCAAAAGAGATGTGAAATATGTTTGCAAGGGATTGCATTTTGATTACAGCGCCTATGCTGTTACGCCTGGAGATCCCAACAATTTGATTGAAAAAATCAACTCGGGTATTAAAAAGGCATATGCATCCGGAAAGATAGAAGAACTGGTTCGAAAATACCTGCCATGGGCATCTGCTGAGCAAGTCCCATATCCGGTGGATTATAAAAAGTTTTGCAGCGAATCTAAATAATGGTTTTTCCCTATGTTGGGTGTCCTCTTATCAGAACAACTGATCTTCCGGTTCGGGTCAGACGATCCGGACCGGAAGGGATGCTGATCTGTTTAACCATTGTTGTTTTCAGGAACAAGGTTTATGGAAATCATTAAGATACTTATTTCAGAGCTGCCTCAATTTGCAAAGGGCACACTGGTTGCAATAGAAGTGCTTGTAGGCCTGCTGTTTGTAGGCCTTGTGATAGGGCTTGCCATTGCACTGGTTGAAATTTTTGGCAACCCCATGACAAAATTTTTGGCAACTACCCTGAGAAAATTTTTATGGGCAATCCCTCAACTGGTTCTGCTGTTTCTTGTATTTTATCTTCCCTTTGACCTGAACCCCATGCTTGCGGCCATCATCGCTTTAGGGCTTTGCTCTTCCGCATTTCAATCCCAGATATTTAGGGGGGCTATCCTATCGGTGCAGTCCGGACAGATTGAAGCGGCAAAAGCCATGGGAATGAGTCGCCCCCGAACCATTTTTTATATCGTCATCCCCCAGATGATCCGTCTGTCAATCGGACCCTGGACCAATGAATTCTCTTCGGAGCTTAAGGACACCTCCCTTGCCTATGTCGTGGGGGTGGTGGAAATCATGCGAAATGCAAAATATATTATTGCATATACCTATGGAAATACTGCGGCTGTCTATCTGTTTGTGGGAATTCTTTATTTTACGTTGACCAGGATTGGAACATATTTCTTCTACAAATTAGAAGATAGACTTTGGGTTCCTGGCTTTGAAAAAAGGAGCTGATCACTTTATGGCCACCATACTTGAAGTTAAAAATCTTACCAAGAAATTTGATGACAATGAAGTCCTCAAAGATGTTTCTTTTGAATTAAAGAAAGGTGAGACCCTTGCCGTAATAGGGTCATCGGGCTCTGGAAAAAGCACATTGCTTCGATGCCTCAATCATTTATCACCACCTGATTCCGGTCAGATCCTGCTGGAAGGCGTTAACATCAACACCCCTGAAACCGATATCAACAGCGTCCGCGCAGATATGGGGTTTGTGTTTCAAGATTTTAATCTGTTTACCCATTTAACCATTCTGGAAAATGTCATGTTCGGACCGTTAAGGGTGAGGAGATGGTCCAAGGATAAGGCCCGGCAGATTGCAATGGCAGAAATCAAGACGGTGGGCATGCTGGATAAAATCGATTCCTACCCGGCACAATTGTCCGGTGGACAGCAGCAGCGAATTTCCATTGCCAGGGCATTGGCCTTAAAACCCAAACTGGTCTTGTTTGACGAACCCACCTCAGCCCTTGATCCTGAACTGACAGGTGAAGTGCTGAGCGTCATGACAGATCTTGCACACAGCGGCATGACCGCCATTGTGGTTACCCATGAAATGGGCTTTGCCAGATCCGTTGCCGACAAGGTTATTTTTATTGATCAGGGCCTTATTGTGGAGCAGGGACCATCAAAAACACTGTTTTCAGCACCACAGCATGAACGAACCAAGCTTTTTCTGAAAAATTTTAGCGGCCTGGAATAGCCGATATCCTGTAAACCGGAGGTGTTAAACAAATGGTCAGTTTTTTAAATTATGCCATTGAAATATTACCCGATATGCTGTCAGGCGCATGGGTCACCATACAGCTGTCCATCGTCTGCATCACCGTGGGGATTCTTTTCGGAATGGCCCTGGGAGTTGCCCGGGTCTATTCCACCAGATTTGTTTACTGGATTGTCACTGCCTATGTTGAATTTTTAAGGGGAACCCCCTGCCTGCTTCAATTGTTTTTTATCTATTATGGTCTGGGTGATATGGGTATCTTACTCAAGCCCATCCTTGCCGCCGGGATTGCCCTGGGAATCAACACCTCTGTATATCAGGCCGAGTATTTCAGAGGGGCCATCCAGTCGATCAAACCCGGACAGATGGTCGCGGCCAGAGCCATGGGGCTTGGGAAATGGGGGGCCATACGGTATGTGATCCTGCCCCAGGCATTGCGGCTAGTGATTCCATCATCTTCCAATGAAATCATCTATATGTTCAAATACACCTCCATTGCCTTTGCCGTGGGGGTTCCGGAACTTTTGTCCCAGGCAGACATTACCGGCGCCATGAATTTTCGGTACTTTGAATCATATCTGGTGGCAGCCGGTTTTTATATCATCATGGTGTTTTTTGTGGCCAAAATCATGAGTATCATTGAAAAAAAAGTATATGTCCCCGGGCTGCAGCTTGCGCAATAAGCCCCCTTTAGACGAACAGGATTTTACACAGCCGATGACACATCTATATAACAATTATTCAAGTTTCCCGAGAATAGAAATCGATCTTGCCAAGATATATCGAAATGCAAGGTACCTAAGGGAGATGTTCCTGGCAAAAGGGATTTCCATGATGGGGGTAACCAAAAGTTTTCTTGGCAGCCCTCAGGTTGCTGCGGCAATGGCTGCAGCCGGGATTGACCTTATTGCCGATTCAAGAATAGAAAATATTAAAAAGATGAGGGATGCCGGTATTAAAAATACCTTGGTCCTTATCAGAACACCGCCAATGAGCAAGATTAAACAGGTGGTAACCTACGCCGATATCAGCCTCAACTCAGAACTGGATATTATCCGGCTGCTGTCCCAGGAAGCAAAGGTCCAAAATAAGATTCATCGCATCATACTGATGGTGGACCTGGGCGATTTACGGGAAGGTATTCTGCCTAAATATATGGAACAAACCTTTCGCACGGCGCTTACCTTTGACGGAATAAAGCCCATTGGCATCGGCACCAACCTGGGGTGTATCGGGGCGATTCTTCCGGACCAGGAAAAAATGGATGAACTTTCCAATATTGCCAAAGGATTGGAAAACAAATTTAAACTCAATTTTGATCTGATTTCCGGAGGCAATTCTGCAAATTATCCATGGGTTAAAAAAACAGACCGGCTGGAAAGAATCAATAACCTGAGGATCGGTGAAATGATCTTTACCGGATGCAACACCATTGACTATAAGCGGATTGAAGCGCTTGAAACAGACACAAGCTGCCTGGTGGCAGAAGTCATAGAAGTCAAACTCAAAGATTCTCTTCCCCATGGCACCGTCAGTACGGATGCATTTGGGAATGTTCCCGTCTTTTCAGATCGAGGCTCTATCAAACGGGCCATTCTGGGAATTGGCAGACAGGATGTACTGACCCAGGGGTTAACCCCGGTCGGTGATATGGAAATTATCGGTTCCAGCAGCGATCACACAATTGTTGATTTAAAAGGGGCCGATGTTAAAGTGGGAGACCAGATTCGCTTTCATCTGACCTATGCTGCCCAGCTGTCAGCAATGACCTCGGCCTACATTGAAAAAGTATACCTGAATGAAGGCCAGTATGACTAATCCCAAAAAATCTTAATTGAAACTTATACAAAATCGGATGGAAAAAATGGATTCTCTTGAAATTGAACAAAAACTGGGTGCAAACAACTATAAACCCCTGGATGTGGTCTTAAATAGAGGACAAGGAATCTGGGTCTGGGATGTGGACGGCAACCGCTACATGGATTGCCTGTCTGCTTATTCTGCCGTGAATCAGGGGCATTGCCATCCTGAAATTGTCAAGGCTCTGACCGAACAGGCGGGTAAACTTTCTTTGACATCCCGGGCCTTTCGAAATGATCAATTAAGTTTATTTTATACTGAATTATGTGAATTAACCCATTCCCATAAGGTCCTGCCCATGAACAGTGGAGCGGAAGCGGTGGAGACCGCCATCAAGACGGTTCGAAAATGGGGATATACTACCAAAGGGGTTGCTGAAGATAAGGCCGAGATCATTGTCTGTGATAATAATTTTCACGGTAGGACCATTACCATTGTCAGTTTTAGTTCAGATCTCGGGGCAAAGAAAGGCTTTGGCCCCTTTACACCGGGATTTAAATGTATTCCCTTTGGCGATGCCGCCGCCTTGGAAAATGCCATTAATAAAAATACCATTGCCTTTATGGTGGAACCTATTCAGGGGGAAGCCGGCGTCATCATCCCGCCGGATGGTTACCTGAAACAGGTCAGGCAGATCTGCAGCGATAACAATGTGGTTTTGATTCTCGATGAAATCCAGACAGGGCTTGGCCGCACCGGCAAGCTCCTGGCTGAAGAGCATGAAGGCATTGAAGCTGATATGACCCTGATCGGCAAGGCCTTGTCCGGTGGCCTGTATCCCGTGTCTGCAGTCTTGTCCAATACTGAGATCATGGAGGTGCTCAATCCGGGTGAACACGGCAGTACCTTTGGCGGCAATCCCCTGGCCTGTGCCGTCGCAAGAGCGGCTCTCAAGGTGCTGGTCAAAGAAAAAATGATTGAAAATTCAGCTGCAATGGGAAACTATTTTTTAGAGGGCTTAAAGACCCTGAAAAATCCAATGATCAAAGAGGTCCGGGGTCGGGGTCTGATGTTGGGCCTCGAATTTATTCCCAATAAGGTAAATGCAAGGGCCTATTGCGAAAGTTTGAAAGACAAGGGTCTGCTTTGTAAAGAAACCCATGAAAATATTATCCGGTTTGCGCCGCCCCTGGTGGTCACAACCGACGATATTGACTATGCACTTGAAAAAATTCATACGGTGATTGGTTAGAACCGCAAATCAGGGGTTTAACATATGGGTGACATGAAAAAACTGGATGCACTGGATAAGAAATTGATATATTATTTGAGCCAGGATGGTCGGATGCCGGTCAAGGAACTGGTCAAAGAATTGGAAATAACAAGTCCAACCCTGCAGGTACGAATTAAAAATTTATTGCAGTCCGGTGTCTTCAAAATCGCTGGGCTGATCGATGTCTTTAAGATTGAAAAGCTCTTTATGGCGCTGGTGGCCATCCGGGTCATCGACGACTCAAAGATAGATGAAACTATGAACGACCTTGCAGAACTTCAGGAAGTGAGTAGCGTATATGCAGTGACCGGGCGGTATGATATCTTTGCGGAAATCCTATTTTCAAACAACATGGAGGAACTGTATAGTTTTATGTCCTCCAAGCTACCCCACCAGGGCAATATAGACCACAGCGAGTCTTTTGTTGTGATGAAATCAAAGAAAAAGTGGACCCTTCTACCGCCGGGTATCAAGTTGTAGAGAGTTTTGACTGATCCTTCAATTGCGATCTGGCAGACATTGGTTATACATTGGATAGACAAGATGTCTGTCAGATCAATTTTTTGGTAACGGCATTTTTTTATTGAATCACCCGACCTGCCATTCTATTCGTGTGCTCTCCTTTATGAATAATACTATGCCCTGCTATAATCACATGCTCAATCCCCTTTGAATATTGATGGGGGTTCTCAAAACTGGCCAGATCTGATATGGTTTTGGGATCAAATACCGTGATATCAGCAATCATGCCGGGTGCAAGCCTTCCTCGATCATCCAGTCCCATGATGCTGGCAGGCATTGAGGTCATCTTTTGAACGGCCGTTTCAAGGGAGAACAATTTTTCTTGTCTTACATACTTGCCAAGGACCCTGGGAAATGCGCCATAATACCTAGGATGGGGGCTTCCTTTGTGCAATTCTCCATAGGTTGCAACGGCCCTGCCGTCACTGGCAATTATGGTCAAAGGATGATTCATGATGGTTTTTATATCCTGGTCACCCATACAAAAGACCAGTGTTGCAACAGACCCTTTCTCAGCGATCAACAGATCAAACACAAACTCAATCGGGTCGACATCGAGGTCTTTGGCGATTTGGGACACCCGTTTTCCTTCAGCAAACTTGTATTCGGCCGATTTTACCATGGAGATCTGGACATTTTCCCAGGGCGCTGTGTTATAGGCATGATTCCCCGTTTTAATGGCCTGTTCTATTTCCCGGCGGATTTTTTTCCGGGTGGAATGACCACTTAAATAGGTCACCAGCTTTTGATGGCCTTCTTCTCGAACCCAGCGGGGAAGATAATCGCTCAAACCGGTTCCCCAGGCCGTATAGGGATACTGATCCCAGGAAAGGCGGACGCCCCTTGAGAGCGCATTCTCCAGAAGGGCAAACAATTTTTCTGTTTTACCCCAGTTGAATGTCCCGCCCAGCTTTAAATGGGAAATTTCAACACGACATCCCGATACTTCTGCCGTATGAATCGCCTCGGCCACCGAAGAGAACAGGGTCTGGGATTCTCCCCTGATATGGGAGGCATACAGTTTGTTGTTGCGTGCAATCACCCGGCACAGCCGAATCAATTCATCTGGATGGCTGAGGGAATCTGGAATATATTCCAGCCCTATTGACATGCCGGCTGCGCCTTGTTCCAGGCTTTTTTGCAGCAAGTCCTCCATTGCCTTCATCTCTGTTGACGTCGGTGCCGTAGTTTTCAGGCCCATTACTGCACAGCGCAATGTACCAAACCCCACCATGGGCATCAGGTTGATTCCCAATGGTAGATCATTTAAATGATCGATATACTCGCCAAAGGTCATCCAGAATCTCCCAATATCCTCAGGGTTACCATAATCAGAGGTTATCCCCAGGTGATCCTTTAATTGGGGTAAAAATTCAGGGGTCAGGGGGGCTGCGCTCATCCCGCAGTTCCCTACGATTTCCGTGGTGATGCCCTGCCGAATTTTGCTCTCGGCTTTGGGATTGATAAAAATGGTCGTGTCCGTATGGGAATGAATATCAATAAATCCCGGACAGACAATTTTTTGTGACGCATCTATAATGGAGTGACACTCTATTTCAAGGGACGGCCCTATCTTTTTAATTTTTCCATCTTTCACTAAAATATCCGCCAAAAAACCAGGGGAACCTGTGCCGTCGATGACGGTGCCGTTTTTTATCAGTACATCACACATAAAAACTCTCCGCAAAAAAAACTTTTTTTTTAGACATCATGATTTCAGTTAATGGGATTGAGGGGGAAATGGCAGGCCACCTGGCCGCCCTGGGCTGTATTTCTCAGAACCGGCAATTTTTCCCGGCACATGGGTTGGACATATCTGCATCGTGACACAAACACACAACCGGGCGGCAGATTAAAGGGACTTGGGACCTCTCCTTCCAAGGGTGGCGTATGATTTTTTTCACCGGGGACTGTTTTAAAGATGCTCTCAATCAACGCTTTCGTATAGGGGTGATAGGGTATTTTTCCAATTAAATCCGCCGAAATATTCTCCACAATTCGACCCAGATACATGACGATGACCCGATCGCAAAAATAACTGACCAATGACAGATCATGGGAGATGAACAAAAATGTCAGATTCAATCGTTCCCTTAACCCTTCCAGCAGTTTAATAATCTGGGCTTGAACTGATACATCAAGGGCGGCTGTGGGTTCATCCAGTATTACAAACTGTGGGTTCAAGGCAAGGGCCCGGGCAATGTCCGCCCGTTGTTTCTGCCCGCCGGAAAGTTCATGGGGATAGGCAAATCCGTGGTCTGAATTTAACCCCACCAGCTCAAGGAGGGCATCCACTTTTTTACGCTGTTCCCCTTGGGTGAGTTTGATCTTTTGAATTTGAAACGGCTCGCACAGGCTTCTGTAAATGGTATAAAGGGGGTCCATGGCGGAATAGGGGTCCTGAAAAACCATTTGCATGTGCCGGCGTTGCCATTGCATCTGTTTTTTTGACATCTTCATCAGATCTGTTCCGTTAAAAGAGATGCTGCCGGTATCGGGTTCAACCAGCCTCAGAATCAGGCGGGCCAGGGTTGACTTCCCGCATCCGGACTCACCAACGACACCAACGATTTCCCCTTTGTTAATCGAAAATGTGGCGTTGTTCACCGCTTTTATGGTCCCGATCTTGCGCAATAACAGCCCTCCTCTGACACCAAAGGAGACTGAGAGATCATTAATTTCTAAAATTTTTTCCATCAGATCAATCCTTATTCCCATTATATTTATGGCAGGCAACCCGTGTATCTTGTCCAAGTTCAATCAGTTCAGGGACCAGAGTTTCACATGGTTTAGAGCTGTCCGGACAGCGGGGTTGATAGCGACATCCTTTGGGATAATTTCCCACGGTGGGCACATTCCCGTAAATGGCATCCAGGGAGCCTTTTTTCATCCCAATTGTGGGGATGCAGTTGAGCAACGCCTTGGTATAGGGATGATGGGGGGTGTTAAACACGGTTTTGATGGGACCGAATTCAACAATGTTTCCCGCATACATGACGGCTATTTTATCCGACACCTGGGCAATGACGCCCAGATCGTGGGTAATGAGCAGCAATCCGATCCCCTTTTCCTTGGTCATCTTTAGGAACAATCGCATGATCTGGGCCTGCACCGTAACATCCAGAGCTGTTGTGGGTTCATCTGCAATCAATAATTGAGGGCTGGTACACAAGCCGATGGCAATGACGATTCTCTGTTTTAATCCGCCGGAAAGCTGATGGGGGTATTGCTGAAAAACACGATTTGCCTTTGGAATCTGAAGTTTTTCCATGATTTCCAGTGCCTTGAGCTTTGCATTCTTCTTGCTGATTTTCCTGTGTTTGTATAACCCCTCAACAATTTGATCCCCCACTCGATAGACCGGATCCAGAGACGTCATGGGATTTTGAGGAATAAAGGCGATCTGTGACCCCCGAATGGACTGCATCTCTCGTTCAGATAAAGACAAAAGATCTTTTTCCCCGAACTCAACCCGGCCGCGAATTTTACCCCCGACCAGGGAGGACAACCCCATGATGGCATGGGCGGTTAACGATTTACCGGATCCGGTTTCGCCTACCATGCCGAGAACTTCGCCTTTGTTCATTTCAAAGGACACGCGTTCAATCGGGGTTATTTTCTTTTTATCCACGCAAAATTCGACTTCCAGATCACTTACTTTTAAGAATGTCATTAATTGGACTCCTTATTTTTAACATCCAAAAGGTCGATCAGGGCATCTCCGAACAAATTAAAGCCCAAGACTGTCAGCATCATGGCAAGACCCGGGAATAAAATGACCCAGGGAGAAATAAACAGGTATGCTGTGCCATTGCTCATCATGGCTCCCCAGCTGGGGGTGGGCGGTTGGGCACCCATTCCTAAAAATCCCAGGGTGGCTTCCAGGACAATGGCATTTCCAATTCCAATGGTGGCTGCCACGATAACCGGTCCAATGCTGTTGGGTATCAAATGTTTGAAAAGGATGACCATGTCACTGGCCCCCAGTGATTTTGTGGCCTCGACAAATACCGCACTTTTCAATGACAGGATCTGGCCCCGGATTAACCGGGCGTATTGTGCCCAGTAGGAGAGTCCAATGGCTACAACAACACTTTCCAGGCCCGTCCCAATGATCGCCACGAGGAGGAGCGCGATTAAAATCGCTGGCATGGACCAGGTCAAATCTGCAATGGTGGTTAAGACCAGATCAATGACCCCTCCATAAAATCCGGCAATGGCACCGACGATGACCCCGATAAAGACCGATATGGCCACAGACACGACACCCACCACAAAGGAAATCCGTGCCCCCCTGATGATCCGGCTCAATACATCACGGCCGAAATCATCGGTTCCCAGAAAATGGGTTAAAGACGGGGGTTCGCTCATTATCTCAATGTTTTGTTCCTTGTAGGAATAGGGTTCCAAAAGAGGGGCCAAAATGGCAATAAGAATCAGGCAGATAATTAACGCGGTTCCGATGAGACCCAGTTTGTTCTTTGACAGTTTTTTTAGGATGACCACCCATGGCGGCTTGTGCTCCCTGACTATGTTTTCTATCATGTACGACTCTCCACTTTTATTTATAAACATCCCTGACCCTGGGATCTGCATAGGCATACATCAAATCCGCCATAAAGGCGCCAATGATGACCGCCATGGTCAGAAAAATAAGCGATGCCTGTACCACGGGATAGTCCCGCCGGTATAAGGCGGACAGCAGCATGCTACCGATTCCGGGGCGGCTGAAAACAATTTCGATTGTTACCGCACCTCCTAAAATCCACCCTAGCCGCAACCCGAAAATAGTAATCACCGGCATCAGGGCATTGCGAAAAATATGCTTGATCACAATGGTGGCCCGGCTTAACCCTTTTGCGTATAACAAGAGCACAAACTCTTTGTTGTACATTTCCAGCATACTGACCCGGGTAATCCGTGCAATAAGGCCTGCCCCCCCCATGCCAACGGTTAGTGCCGGCAGGAAAAGGGTTCTCAAGCTGCCGGACCCGGAAACCGGGAACCATCCCAGCATCACGGAAAAAATCAACATCAGGATCAAGCCCAGCCAGAAGGCCGGAACCGTCACGCCGAGCAGGGCAATAACCATGGAAATATAGTCAATAAAGGTATTTTTTGCAGCAGAGGAAATAATCCCAAGAGTAATCCCCAAAAAAAATGAGATAAACAGCGATGCCACCCCCAATCGAATGGTAAACGGCATATTATAGAGAATCATATCCTTTACCGGCTGTTTTTCAATGATGGATTGTCCCATGTCTCCAGTGATAAAATTTTTAAGCCAGACCCCGTACTGGACCGGCAGCGGTTTGTCCAGTCCATAGGCCTTTGTTAATTCCACCCTGTCTTGAGCGGTTGACCCGGGGATAAGCAGGGAGTCGATGGGATCTCCCGGCACAAGATGGATCAGTGAGAAAACCACCAGGGAAATAATAAAAAATATCGGAATTAACAATAATGTTCGTCGTAAAATATAAATCCACATAGGTCTTCCCCTTAATGCATCCTGTGTAAACAGAACGTAAAAAACGTCTTATCCATAAGACAAGGGAGGAAGGGCCCTGCGGCACTTCCTCCCTGTTAAGTGGTTAATTTACAGTCATATCCAGAATCGGTGGTCCGATTAGAACTTTGAACCGAGGGGATGATGTCATCTTTACCCGTTTATTGATCGCATGATTATTAACCGTATTAATAAGCGGTGCCCAAAGATACTGGGACAAGAGATATTCATGATATTCCTTGAAGTTTTGGATGCGTTCTTCGGAGGTTTTGGACCGGGTCATGGCTTTGTGCATCAAATAATCAGACTCATTGTCATGCCACATGGATACGGTTGGGTATCCCGGTCGGGTGGAATTGAAAAACCATTCCAGGATATCGGCATTATCCCAGCCATAGGATCGAACCACCAGATCATGGTTCCCTTTTTTGTATTCCGCCTTGATTGAGCTTGGATCAAATTGTTCGATCTGGATCTCCACCCCAAGTTTTGACAGCTGGGCCTGGATAATTTCAGCAATTTTGCGTTCATCTGACTCGCTTTTACTCCACAGAGAAAGAGATAGTCTTTTTCCCTCTTTTACTAAAATATTGTCATCTCCAGCCTTCCACCCCTCTTTTGCCAGGATATCCTTGGCGGTCGCAAGGTCAAAATGGATTTCATATTTTTTGTCCACATTGCGTGCCGGCAAACGATCAATCAGATAGGTATAGGCAGGCGCACCGGATCCTTGAAATACTGCTTTGAGAATGCTTTCCTGGTTAACGGCAAGGGCAATGGCCTTTCGGATATTCACATCGCTTAAAAATTCACGTTTGGTGTTCATGACCATATGAAAATTGGTATTGCTCGCCATGGTGATAACACTCGCCTTGGAATCTTTTTTGATTTTGGCCAAAAACAGAGTGGGGGCTTTTTCCAGAATATCAACCCCGCCGGTTTTAAATTCAAGAAATCGGGTGGAATCTTCAATGATCTCTTTAACAATGATTTTATCAATTTTTGCAGGCCCCTGATTGTCGGTAAGCGGGCATCCCCATTGATAATCTTTGTTTTTCTTTAAAACGATTTCATCGCCGGTTTTCCAGGAAACAAATTCAAAGGGTCCGGTTCCCACAACATATTTTCGGCCATACTCATCCCCATATTGTTCAACTGCTTTTTTGCTGGGAATTCCTGTGAAAGTAGATGTGAAATTATATAAAATATTCGGATCAGGCCGGCTTAAATTTAAGACAACGGTCAAATTGTCCTTGATATCCATCGATTCAACCGCTGCCACCATGTACTTGGAATTGCCCTGGCCTATTTGTTCGATAAACCATTTGAGTACGTCGGCATTCAAGTCAGAGCCATCGTGAAATTTAACCCCTTTTTTTAGCGTAAACGTAACGGTCAATCCATCTTCTGATACTGTCCAGGATTTTAACAAATGCGGATAAATAACCCCATCAATGCCCATTTCAACCAGACGGTCGTAAATCAGATTGTAAACATTGTTAGTATGGCTGGTTGTGAGCGGATTAAAACTGGGAATGCCTGCCTGGGAGGAATCCAAGGAAATCTTAAGGACTTTCTCGCTCGCATGAAGCGGTGAATATAACAGCCCTAAAGTTAAGATTAAAAAACAAAAAAAATGCATGAAATTAAACCGATTTACCATGATGTTTCTCCTTTATAGTGTATTAGTGATCCTGCCTTAATATGGTGTGGCATACTAAAAAATCTGTTGCCCTGCTCTCCCTGCAATTTTAGATTTAGCTTCACATGTCCAGGTGGAAAGACTGTAAAAACTTTTAATCTAAATATTTAATATATTGAAAATTAATTGGCAACAATTTTAATTATATAAAATAAAATATATTAAAAACATTAACTTTATAAAATTTATTAAGAGTAGGAATTTGCTTGTTGTTAACCAAACCATAAATATCCAAAATATTACCTCTAACCTTATACAGGCACAACATGTTGTTGCCTGTATAAGTCCCAAAGATCCCGGCGTAATATTTTTTGGATGATGTCCAGGTCTTCAATAAAACTGATGATTTTCATGGTGCCCTGGTATCTTGGGCAGAGCAATGGATCAACGTCATACACTTATGGTATGGTTTTCCTTGACTTAACTATGACCATTGGTTATTTGCTGACCAGTGGTCATTAAATAATTTTTTTTGAAAAGAGGCTTCATGGGTATCAAGGAAAGACGGGACAGGGAAAAACAGGTTCGCAGGCGGGAAATTCTGGATAAGGCAAAATCACTTTTTTTTGAGCAGGGGTTCTCAGCCACCAGCATGAACCAGATTGCCAATACCCTGGAACTGAGCAAAGGCACCCTGTATCTCTATTTTAAAAATAAGGAAGAATTGTATATTTCTCTTCTGGTGGAAGGATTGTCCCTGATGAACCAGGCTTTTAAATCCTCAGTATCAGGTATGGAGTTCTGGGAAGAAAAGGTGCGGGCCCTAGGCTGGGCCTATTACCAATTCTCCCGAAATTTCCCCCAGTATTTTTATATTAATTTTCAGTTCCAGCAGGGAGAGCTTACCCAGAAAATTTCCGATGAACTTTACCAGGAGTGTTTCGGACTGGGATTCAGCAGTCTTGGTTTTCTTGCCAATGCCATTGAACAGGGCCGTGAACAGGGCCAAGTTAATACTGTGGATTCCATGAATACGGCGGTGGTGCTCTGGGCTTCCCTCACCGGGATTATCTTTCTTCACCAGGGCAAAGACCACCGCAAACTCATGCCTGATTCCCTGGACCATTTCATTAAAGAGAGCATAGAGATCTCTGTTAAAGGACTGAAACTGAAATGAAACAGGGATTTAGAAACAGGCTCGAAAGTCTCTTTGATTCCCTCGCCAGAAGCTTATACAGTAATCGGTTCAAGACCGTTTTTTTGAGCTTTTCCTTTATTGCCGTTCTTGTGAGTTTTATTCCCAACACCACCATTGATACCTCTGCTGTGGCCCTGCTGAGGGAAACCGACCCGGCCCGGATACACTACAATGAATTTCGGGATCAGTTCGGGGACAAGGATATGATCATCATTGCGGTGACCGCCCCAAATATTTTTGACCAGGATTTTCTGGTCCGGTTAAAAGCGTTTCACAAAGACATTGAAAACCAGGTGCCCTATCTTAAAAAGGTGAATAGCCTGATCAATGCCAGGCGCACCTACGGGTTGGGAGATGCCCTGGTGGTTGAGGATCTTTTGGAACACTGGCCCAGGACATCCCGGGATCTTGAGGTACTAGAACAAACAGTTGCCTCGGTTCCTTTTTATCAAAACAGTCTGATTTCTGAAAACCACCAGGTCACCACCCTTGTTCTGGAAACCCAGGCTGTTATCAGTGAGTTTTCCGGTTCACCTGACCCAACAGGGGAGGATGACTTTTTGGACGGATTTGAGGAGCCAGCTCCCGGCACAGGGGAAAACCTCCGATATTTCAGTGAAAAGGAAAACCAGCAGGTGGTTGCGGCTGTTAATAAACTGATAGCTCAATACCAGGACAAGGATTTCTCCCTGGCCCTGGCCGGTGATCCTGTGGTTTTGGATGTCTATAATCGGGCCATGGAAAAGGATATCGTCAAAGCCGTGGTTCTCTCCCTGCTCACCATTGGTATTTTTCTGGCCCTGTTGTTCCAGCGGGTATCCGGGGTGGTTCTGCCTGAAATTATTATTATGTCTGCCCTGTTCTCAACCCAGGGGCTTCTGGCCTTTTTCAATATCTCCATCAAACTGACCACCATTGTTTTGCCCGGTTTTCTTCTGGCAGTTGGGGTGGGGTTTTCCGTACACATCCTCTCCATTTTTTATGTGGAACTGCAAAAGGGGAATTCCAGGGAGGATGCCATTGCCACGGCCATGGCCCATTCCGGACTGGCGGTGGTACTGACAGCCCTGACCACGGCAGCCAGCCTGTTTACCTTTGCATTCTCAGATCTTACGGCCATCGGGGATTTGGGGATGTTTGGGGCCCTGGGGGTGATTCTGGCCCTGGTCTATACCATCTTGCTTCTGCCCGCGTTTGTCGCCCTTGTTCCTATCTCCCAAAAGCCAGGGGGATTTCAGGAGAAAAAATCAAAAACAATGGATGCCGTTCTCCTGGGGATTGCCCGGGTTTCCATGGGTAATCCATGGAAGATCATGTTTGCCACCCTGATTCTTTTCTTGATTTCCATCTATTTTACATGTCAGCTGACCTATTCCCACAATATCCTTAACTGGATCCCAAAGGGGGAAAAAATCCATGACCATGTTGCCTTTATTGATAAAGAGCTTGGAGGATCTGTAGTTTTGGAAGTGATCCTGGACTTTTATCAACCCCAGGGGAAGGGCATCCAAAGTTCAGGGAGAAATCAGATCAAAGATCCTCTGGTCCTGGAAAAAATCCAGACCGTTATCCAGGAGCTTGGAACCTATGATAAGGACGGGATACGGGCAGGTAAGGTGTTTTCCATCAATGAGATCCTCATGGAGGTAAACCAGTCCCTGTACAACAATGACCCCATGTTTTATGCTCTGGCTGAGACGGGCAATGCCGTGTCCCAGGAACTGCTTCTCTTTGAAAATTCCGGGTCAAAGGATCTTGAACGGCTGGTGGACGCAGGGTATGGAAAAACCCGGATCAGCATTAAGATTCCCTGGACCGACGCCATTTACCTGGCCCCCTTCATTGATCATGTTCAGACCCTGTTTGAACGGGAGTTCTCAGGTCAGGCCCAGGTCATTATCACGGGTATCCCCGCCATCCTGGCCCGGTCCATCCCAGCTTCTTTGCACAGCATGGCAAAAAGTTATGTCATGGCCTTTATTGTGATCACCCTGCTTATGATCGTTCATGTGGGCAGTGTGAAAATTGGTTGTTTAAGCATGATATCCAATTTGCTGCCTATTCTTATGACCACCGGAATCATGGGGATGTTGGATATCCGTCTGGACATGAGCACCATCATGATCGGCAGCATTGCCATCGGCATTGTGGTGGATGATACCCTGCACTTTATGTACAATTTTAGAAAATTCTATGAACAGACCGGGGATGCGCAACAGGCTGTTGAACAGACCATGCTGGGTACTGGAAGGGCCCTGCTTCTGACCTCCTTGATTTTAAGTTCCGGTTTTTTCATTCTCATGACGGCCTCATTATCTTTGATGGTTGTGTTCGGCGCTCTTACCGGAATGACCATCCTTCTGGCCCTTGCGGCAGATTTTATTGTGAATCCTGCCCTGATGTGTCTGGTAACCCGTCGGGAGACCCACCGTATATCCCCAAACAAAGGAAATTAAAAATGAAACCCATTGTTTTAAGTGCATTGTTTCTGATTCTCATGCAGGGGATTTTGTACCCTGTCCATGCCCAGGATCCAGAAGCCAGGAAAATCATGGAAGCGGTTAATGACAGGGATGAAGGAGACAACCAGACCGCAGACCTTAAGATGGTTCTCATCGACAGGAATGGAGATGAGCGTACCCGGGTCATTCGGTCCTTTGCAAAGAAAAAGGGAGAGGACAGACAGGGGTTGATGTTTTTTCTCCACCCCTCGGATGTCAAGGACACGGCTTTTTTGACCTATGATTATGACCGGGAAGACAAGGATGATACCCAATGGCTCTATCTGCCAGCCCTGCACAAGACCAAACGTATTGCCTCCAAAGATAAAA
>JAFLJU010000646.1 GCA_022712835.1 Desulfobacteraceae bacterium | reverse complement strand
AGACCCGGCAGATTAATCTGTTGAATACCACCATTAAAGATTTTGACGGGTATTTTGACCGGGTTCTTCTGGATGCCCCCTGCACAGGACTTGGGGTCATGCGCAGGAATCCCGACACCAAATGGAAACGAACCTTAAAAGATGTTCTAAGACTTTGTGCCCAGCAAAAAAAGATGCTCAATGCAGCGGCAAATTTAGTGAAGCCCGGCGGGATACTGGTATATGCTGTTTGCTCCTGTGAACCGGAAGAAAATGAACAGGTGATCACTGCATTTTTACAAAAGAGGAAAGACTATTCTCAGCTTACCATGGAAGATATTTCTAAATCTCCCAATGCAAGCTTCAACACAAAGGATCATTGCTTTAAAACATATCCCCATGCACTTCATATGGATGGGTTTTTTATCGCCCGGTTAAAAAGAGCCCATAAACCCCAATGAAATCTGTCGCAAAATATGGATTTGTTTTTTTCATGGCAGTTTTCATTGCAGTCGCTGTGGGATATTTTGCCATCAGTGTCTTTACCCGAAGTGCAAAGGAAATTGTTTTGCCCAAGCTTACGGGTAACAATATTATCGATGTTTTGGAAACCCTCACCAATATGGGTCTTAATCCCAAACTCCATGGCACCCAATATGATGATATCATTCCCAAATACGGCGTCATATTTCAGGATCCGTCTCCGGGAAGCACCATCAAACGAGGTCGCGATGTGGTAATTACCATTTCCAAGGGTCAAAAGGAAAACACCCTCCCGGATTTTCGGCAGGTTTCTTTAAAGCAGGCGCTGTTGATCCTTGAAAAAAAAGAATTCAAACTGGGGACCCTCTCCTATGTTCACAGCAACAGCACCGGAAAAGATCAGATCATTGCCCAATCCCCCCCGGCCTTGTCCAGGATTAAAAGCAATTCCCTTTGCAGTTTTCTGGTAAGTCGTGGAGCGCAACCCCTGGCCCAGGTGATGCCACAACTCACCGGGGTAGACTTAAATACCGCTGTGAGCCTGATTGAAAGAGGGCATCTCCAGATTTTTAAAATTGTATCCAAGGCAAATCCCAATCTTGCACCTGGAATTGTGCTGTCCCAAACACCAGAGTTTGGAAAACCGGTGTTTTCTTTCACCCCCATTAAATTGTGGGTCAATAACAAAACAGAAGGCTTGGAACTTGCCCCGGAAGATTTAACGGGACTGATCCTGGTATCATACCCGTTGAGCCCTGGATTTTTAAAAAGACATGTACGGGTGGAAACAGATTTCCTGGGATTTACCCTTGACCTTTTTAACGAGTATTTTACGCCGGGCAAAGATATTAATATATTGATTCCTGCTGGAATTAAAACTAAAGTAAGCATTTTTGTTGATTTTAAACTGGTAAAAACACGAATCATTGACCCCTGGAAACAGGAGGATGATACAGGAGAACTATTATGGGAATAATTGCCCCGTCTATATTATCGGCTGATTTCACCCGCCTGGGAGAAGAACTTGTCAGGGTTGAAAAGGGGGGTGCCGACTGGATCCATATTGACGTTATGGATGGCCAGTTTGTGCCCAATATCACCTATGGCCCCATTATTGTGGAGGCTTGCAAACGCGTTACCCAACTCAAATTAGATGTGCATTTAATGATTGAAACACCGGATTTGATTATCCCGGATTTTGCCAGGGCGGGTGCCGATTATATCTCGGTCCATGCAGAAGCCTGCCCCCATCTTCACAGAAGCCTTCAACTCATTAAAAGTTTTGATGTAAAGGCGGGGGTTGCCTTGAACCCCGGTACGCCTCTGTCCTGCATTGAATGGATCATTGACCAGCTGGATTTTGTTTTGATCATGAGCGTCAATCCGGGGTTTGGTGGGCAGAAATTTATTCGTTCCAGTATCGATAAAATTGCCGCCCTGTCCCGGCTGCTCAAAGAAAAAAATTCAGATGCCATCATCCAGGTGGACGGCGGGGTCAATTGCGAAACAATCCGGCAGATCCATCAAGCCGGTGCCACCTCCTTTGTGGCAGGTTCTGCCATTTTCAACACCCCTGACTACAAGGAAACTATTTCAAACCTACGAGCGGCAATGTAAAGGTAAAAAATGAACAAGCTTATTATCACCGTCCTGGGAAAGGACAGACCTGGTATTATTTCCCAAATATCCACTATTTTGTACGAACATAGCTGCAACCTTGAAAATGTAAATCAGATGATTCTACAAGACCAGTTTGCCGGATTCTTCTTTATTGAACCGCCTCGGCAAATCACCGCAAGCCAACTGGAGCAGGTATTTCTTGAGAAAACAGCCGACTCAGGGTTAACGATCCATGTCAGCCCCCAGGGAGGAAACGGCAACCCCCCGGAAGAAACCCCAACAGATGTTTTTTTAATCACCACCATTGGTCCCGATCAAAAAGGACTTGTGGCAAGGTTTTCCAGCATTATTGCCAGCTTTAAGGCCAATATTATCAATTTAAAAGCGGTGTTCAAAGGGGGCAGCGACCCCAATGCCAATGTCATGTCCTACCAGGTGAGTATTTCTCCCAGTATTGATTCACCTGCCCTGTTTGCGGCGCTAAGGGCAAAGGCTGGCGAACTGAATCTGGATATCCGTATTCAGCATAAAAATATCTTTGACGCTATCAATAAGATTTAACTACAAAAATATAAGCATAAAAATATAACAGGAAAAACCATGTTTGATGATCATGAAATAATGTCCACCATAGAAATGGTAAAAAATGAAAACCTGGATGTACGCGCGGTCACCATGGGAATCAGTCTATTTGACTGTGTCAGCCATGACCTTGCCGTTTTTAAAAAAAATATCCGGGCTAAAATAATATCCCATGCCAAAGATCTGGTTTCCGTCTGTGATGCGGTGGGGGAAAAATATGGCATCACGGTTGTGAACAAACGAATCTCCGTCAGTCCCATTGCCCTGGTTGGGGCACCCTTTTCTTCCGATCAGATGGTTGAAATTGCCCATGAACTCAATGATATTGCCAAAGAGGTCAACATCGATTTTATCGGCGGGTTCACAGCCCTGGTGGAAAAAGGCATGGCCAATGGGGACAAAGCCCTTATTGCCGCCCTCCCCCGGGCCCTTGCCCAAACCCAGCGGATCTGCGCATCGGTGAATGTGGCCACCACAAAGGCCGGCATTAACATGGATGCTGTCCTTTTAATGGCACGGGCCATCAAAGAAGCGGCAGTTCTCACCGCCGATGAAGACGGGCTGGCCTGTGCCAAGCTTTGTGTTTTTGCCAATATTCCCGAAGACATGCCCTTTATGGCAGGTGCCTATCTGGGAGTCGGGGTTGCCGATGCCGTCATTAATGTGGGGGTTTCTGGCCCCGGTGTGGTCAAACGCGCCATCGAGAAAAGCTTAAATGAAAAAAAACGAACCCTGGGTCAGATGGCGGAAATCATTAAACGAACTGCCTGTAAGGTCACCCGAGTGGGGGAACTCATTGGCCGGGAAGTGGCCGAGAACCTAGGGGTTAAGTTTGGAGTGGTGGACCTGTCCCTCGCCCCCACACCCACTGTGGGAGACAGCATTGGAGAAATATTCCAGGCCATGGGGCTCACCCACATAGGCGTTCCCGGCTCCACCGCAGCCCTGGCCATGCTCAACGATGCGGTCAAAAAGGGAGGTGCCTTTGCAAGTTCCCATGTGGGAGGACTTTCCGGGGCATTTATACCGGTGAGCGAGGATTTGAATATTGCCGAAGCCGCCCACAAGGGATACCTGACCATTGAAAAACTGGAAGCCATGACCTGTGTCTGTTCTGTGGGACTGGACATGGTCGCCATCCCCGGGGATATCACCGAAGAATGCCTGGCAGGCATTATTGCCGATGAAATGGCCATTGGGATGATCAATGCCAAAACCACGGCAACCCGTCTGATTCCCGTACCCGGGAAAAAGGCAGGTGACAAGGTTTATTTTGGCGGTCTTCTAGGCGAAGCCAGAATCATGGATGTTCCCCATTTGGATCTGAAAGATCCCTTTGTTACTTTTGGCGGCCGGATTCCTGCCCCCATTCACAGCCTGAAAAATTAAGAATTCATCGGGAAATCCTTCATGACCGTATCAAACTCACCCGGCAAAGTGAATTACAAGATCATTTTTGTCCTGACCCTGATTCACTTTTCCGGTGATTTTTATTCTTCATTTTTCACCCCGCTCCTGCCCGCATTTATGGAAAAGCTTAGCCTGACACTTGCCCAGGTAGGTCTTATCACAGGGTTGGTAAGATTTTTAGCATTTATTGTCCAGCCGGTGGTCGGGTATATGGCAGATCGGCACGAAACAAGGGGCTTTGTCTTTACCGGGCTATTTCTTGCTTTTTTTTGCATTCCCTTCTCAGGTTTGGCTCCAAATTTTTCT
>JAFLJU010000682.1 GCA_022712835.1 Desulfobacteraceae bacterium | reverse complement strand
TCAGTGAACCGGCCCTTGCCTTACACTGTCAACGCATCCTGGCCATCCCCGCAAAACGTTACGAGCGTTGCCAGGTTGATTTTCTCACGGAAGAAGAGACATCCGCCCTTGTTGCAGCCCCCCTGCCTGATAAATGGATCGGCAGGCGTGATCGAACCATTCTTCTCGTCGCCCTCCAGACAGGGCTACGCAATAGTGAGATAACCTCTATTCGATGCGAGGACGTTCAATTTGGTACAGGAGCTCACGTCCGTTGCCTGGGAAAAGGGCGTAAGATGCGGTGTACCCCGTTAGGCCCTGATGTCGCCACAGCACTCAAAGAATGGTTAACAGAGCAAGACGGCAATCCGAAATCCCCAGTATTTCCGAGTTCCCGCGGCACACGCCTCAGTGCAGATGCCCTACAGCGACTCGTCGTAAAACATACTGCCGTTGCAAGCCGGTTTTGTCCGTCACTCAAAGGTAAAAAGGTGACACCCCACACTTTAAGACACTCAGCTGCCATGAATCTGCTGCGAGGTGGTGTGGATTTGAGTGTGATTGCTCTTTGGCTCGGTCACGAATCGACTGAGACAACTCAAATTTACGTACATGCCGACATGCGGCTTAAAGAGCAAGCCCTTGCCCATGCTACATCGAGCGGTCTAGTTCCTAACCGGTATCGACCACAAGACCCATTGCTCAATTTCCTTGAAAATCTTTGATTATGCTGACTAATGTAGCACTGAGAATCAGAGATTCCACGTGATCTGGGGCGATGGGGGGACAACGCGGCATAATAAGACAAGCGGCATTACATTTGTTATGCCAATAGCAGCATAACAAATGTTGTTATCAAGAGGGGCTCCGGGAACCTTCAGGAATTGAGTCAGTTCCTTCCAGTGCTTGATCATATAGGTGATCGCTTTGCCCAGCCCGGAATTGGGCTCCACCAGCTTGTCTACGACCTGGGTGTTGAGCCAGGAACGTAAAGTATTCATCTTTGGACCACTATGGATTTGGTGAAATGCCAACCGCTGATCTGGTGTCATTTTCTGCTCTTTGGCTTTGGCATCCATATGATATACCTCTGCCAATATCTCAATGACATAGCGGCATTCATCCGGAAAACTTTCGATCACCTCTACAAAACTACGACGGCCGTGAGTAAGACAATGACACAAGATAATTATAAATTCACTGGACATATTTCTTGAAAGGGCATCACACATTTGAATCGGAGGGTCTTTTTCTTTAGCTCGCATTTCATAAAGAGAAGCGATGTTCTCTCCTGCATGATTACGGCCGGTGTAGAAAATGGCAATCCTTTTACCTTCGCCAATTTTGGAGATGATACCCGATGTAAAAATCCCGGTACGTTCATTCTTCTCCCGTGTTTTGTTTTCCTGAATCAGGTCCAGGATTTTCATCGTGGTATCATCATTATGGAAGACTTCACCTTGGGCTGCATGATATTTGAGTTCATCAAATGCCGGGTATATGAGATCTGCTTGTGCTTCTGTCTTTTCCCACTGGTTGGATGCTGGCAGGGGTATGCCCAGGCTTTCCTGGAGTTTTTCCAGGCGATACCAGGGAAAGCCGTAGCCATATTTCAAAATTGCCATCATAGCCCTGGCGGTTTCATCATAATATTTTCCGGTAATGTCTTCTGGAGCCGCTGCAGTGAACACCTCCCCGCACAGATTGCAACGTAGTTTTTCAAGCTCATAAATCGTTGCATCAATGGGGGGCTGGCCTTTCAGGTAAATGGCAATACCTGGTTTTTTTATTGGGTAGACCTTGCCGTTGGGGCATAGGGGACAGGAATCCTTGGACTTAAGTTTTTCATGGGATATGAACTTTCGATCGGCTCCAGTATAGCTGGAAGCAGGTATCTTTCCATGCCCTTTTTTCTTTTTTTCAGGTTTAGGCTTGGCTGGTTTATCCTTTTTTTCCGGCTCGTTGTCCTTTAGGATCTCATCCTTTTTCTCTGTTTTTGGGCCGAATAACATGGCAAGAAGCCGTTTTATGGATGTTGCTTTATTGTCCAGAGCCTGGCCGAGAGTTATGATGGCATCTGTCATGGATTTGATGATCTCGTAATCACCTTTCAGGAGCGCATTGGCTTTCACCCTTTCCAAAAGGGCACTGATCTCTTCCTCGCTCAACTGGATCTGGTCCATGGTCTATATTCCAGTCATCCGGCTGCGGAAATTTTTTGTAAGTGGATAAACCCAGACCGCCTTGACGGATCTGGTTTTTATGTGTTTTTTCTCATTCTTTCCCCGTCCGGTGGTGTCGCCAACGTGGATCCAATTGGCCGCGTTGTAACAGATACCAGAAAAGCGTTCCGTATCCACAAAGGTTTCAAGGAAGTAAAGAGGATGATTATAGATCTTCTCCCAATCTCGGGAGATATTTTTTGCCATGAGCCCCAAAAGATGGGAAGCCAGGTGAGGCACCTTGATCCAGGGCAAAATAAGGAACCGGCTGTTGTACGCTATATATTGAAGGCGGTGTGCCCGATCCTCCTTGTTCCATCCGAGATACCTGTCCCTGGCACCAATATGACGTGGCGCCGACGACCATGAAAAACAGGCAATGGGTATGTCTTGAGCATACACCATGTATTTAAGCTGCTCACCCACGGGATGGCAATACCCCAGATAATGGTGGTGCTCAATCAGGCTGTTGAAAACCTTTTCCTGGTCTGTCTTTTTAACCTGTCGTATTTTCAGGGGCCTTATCATGGAAAGATCAACCTCAAGCAGGGTCTGATCCACCTCTATTTCTGGGGGTGGGGTTCTGTTTACAAAAGGGTTCTTGATCTTACGCTTTGGGGGCGGAAGGGTGATATGCCCTTCCCTGTGGAGTTTAAGCATGAACCCCCTGGCCACCATGTCCCTCAGGTTGCCGTTGGCCTGAACCCAGTTCCATGCCCTGCACAGCTCCTTTGACAGGGCATAACGGCTGGCATTGGGATTATTTGCCAATAGAGCATTGATGAAGTTGATATCTTCTTTTGTTGCGTTCTTGCCACGGTATGTGAGTATAATATTATCTTCCATGGCCGGTTTGTATAGCACAATGATATTCTGAACGCACGCAAAAAATGCTGCATTAATAAAAAAATCACGCCGGAATTTTTCTCCACATGGGAGCTGCCTGGGTGTGAAAAGGGTCGCCGTTCCAGATCAACATTTGAAGTTCATGGGCATCCAGGCCTTTATAAACGCCTTGGCCTTTTGCTGGCCACCAGTTAAACCTGCCTTTAGACAGTCTCTTCTGACAAAGCCAAAACCCCTGACCATCGTAGCTAAGGATCTTAATAGAGGTCTTGCTGCGATTGAGAAATACGAACAGACAACCTGTGAAAGGATCTGATTTTAAGACCATTCGGCATAAGGCAGCCATCCCATCAATACCCTTTCTAAAATCAACAGGCTCAACAGCTAAAAGAATCTTCATATGGGGAGTGATCTGAATCATGCCTGTTGCCTCCAGAATGATTTGCAGATGTCAAAAATATTTGGATCGGTTTTGCCCCGCAGACACATCCTCATCTTTGCCCCGGTCGTGCCTTCCATTTCTATTACGCATTCTGAGACAAATAGCGGTGACTCCAGTTCAAGCGCTATAAAAGAAGGGGGCTCCTCCTCAGGTTTTACTTTAATGGCCCTTGGAAATTGCTGCTGCACATATTGTTTGAGGGAAGTCTGGTTCAGGTGTAATGTTTTGGCGACCCTATGCAGGCTATGATCCCCGGTTTTAAAAACTTCTGCGGCTGCTTGCCATAATGAAGCCGGAATACGTTCTCTGCTGGCGGTTTTCGTTTTACGCCAGATTTGAAATTGTTGCTTGACCTCTTCCAATGTTGAAGCTGATGTGGTTGGTGGTACTGTACTCATCGGTTCCTCCTATATCACCATGTTTGGAACCGATAATATCATTCTAAAAAGATTAAATCACGCAGGCCTACCGAAGGCACACGTTTCATCAAGATTACCGAGCCGAGGCTGGGTAATGAATTTTCACCCACTGTTCTTTGACAGAGATTAACCCTTGTTCAGATAGCCATTGATTGGTCATGCCGGTCTGTGTTGCCATGGTTCTTGAAAGATGCCATGGCCCTCTGCGACTGAGTGCTGTATAAATGGCC
>JAFLJU010000374.1 GCA_022712835.1 Desulfobacteraceae bacterium | reverse complement strand
ACAATCGTGGCGGCGCAGTAAAAAAACGGGAAGATACCCACAAGATGGCAGAAGCGAACAAAGCTTTTGCACACTACCGTTGGTAGTCCCGGAGATACGCAGTGCCCAGAAAGGTTGCTAGAGATAAACAGCGCAATATTGGTATTATGGCCCACATTGATGCGGGCAAGACTACCACTACAGAGCGCATTCTGTTTTACACCGGTGTGTCTCACAAGATCGGTGAGGTTCATGATGGCGAAGCCACAATGGACTGGATGGTTCAGGAGCAGGAACGCGGCATTACCATTACTTCTGCCGCGACCACCTGCATGTGGCGCGATCACCGCATTAACATTATTGACACCCCCGGTCACGTTGACTTCACCATGGAAGTCGAGCGTTCCCTGCGTGTCCTCGACGGCGCTATCGCCGTTTTCGACTCCGTAGCCGGTGTCGAGCCTCAGTCTGAGACTGTATGGCGTCAGGCGGATCGTTACCGCGTACCCCGTATGGCCTTTATCAACAAGATGGACCGCGTTGGTGCGGATTTTTTCCGTTGCGTTGACATGATGACGACCCGCCTTGGCGCAAAAGCCGTTCCTCTTCAGTTGCCCATCGGTGCTGAGGATGAATTCACAGGCGTTGTTGATCTGATTGAGGGTAAGGCGTACATCTATGATCAGGATGATCATACTCAGTACTCCACCACGGACGTCCCCAAAGACCTTCAGGACCAGTATGAGATCATGCGCTCTGACATGATCGAAGCCGTTGCCGAGGAGGACGAAGTCCTTCTGGACAGGTACATGGCTGATGAAGAGCTGACTCCCGAGGAAATTCGTGAAGCAATCCGCAAGGCGACCCACAGCCTGTCGATCTGCCCCGTTCTGTGTGGAACCGCATTCAAGAACAAGGGTGTCCAGCCTCTGCTGAATGCTGTTATTGATTACATGCCTTCCCCCCTCGACATTGAGACCATGAAGGGTATCGACCCGGACAACGGCGAAGAAATCGAGTGCCCCTGCGACGACGACAAGCCGCTCGCAGCTCTCGCTTTCAAGCTGATGACCGATCCCTTTGTCGGCCACCTGACCTTCCTTCGTCTGTATTCCGGCAAGATCGAGAGTGGTGCCACCATCATTAACGCTGCCACGGGAAAGAAGGAACGCATTGGTCGTTTATTGAAAATGCACGCCAACAAGCGTGAAGAAATAAAAGAGGCGTACGCAGGCGATATCGTTGCAGCTGTCGGCCTCAAATACGTAGCCACCGGTGATACCATGGCCGATCCCAAGCACGCTGTCGTGCTGGAGTCTCTGGACATCCCGGAACCGGTCATCGAAGTGGCTATCGAACCAAAAACCAAGGCTGATCGTGACGTTTTGTCCGCTGCTCTTGTCAAGCTTTCCAAGGAGGATCCATCCTTCAGGGTTAAGGGTGACGAAGAGACCGGGCAGACCCTGATCGCCGGAATGGGCGAGTTGCATCTCGAGATTATCGTTGATCGCCTCCTTCGGGAGTTCAGCGTGAATGCAAACGTGGGCGCACCCCGCGTTGCTTATCGCGAGACCATTTCCGCGCCGAACAAGGTTGATGTCAAGCACGCCAAGCAGTCGGGTGGTCGTGGTCAGTATGGCCACGTTATCCTGGAACTTGAGCCCAATCCTGAGAAGGGTTACGAGTTCGAGGACATCATCAAGGGCGGAGTCATTCCTAAGGAATACATCCCCGCCATTGATAAAGGCATCCAAGATGCTTTGAAAAATGGTATCATTGCCGGTTTCCCGGTTGTCGATGTTAAGGTCAAACTGGTTTACGGCTCCTATCATGAAGTCGATTCCAGCGAACAGGCTTTCTACATCGCAGGTTCCATGGCAGTTAAAGAGGGTTGCCGAGGCGCTTCGCCGAAGTTGCTTGAGCCGATCATGTCGGTTGAAGTTGTTACCCCCGAGGATTACCTCGGTGATGTCATGGGCGACCTGAATGGACGCCGTGGTCGTGTTGGAGAAATGGAAGCTCGTCCTGGTGTTCAGGTTGTGCGTTCGTTTGTCCCGCTTTCCGAAATGTTCGGATATGCAACCGACCTCCGTTCCAAGACACAGGGCCGTGCAACGTTCACCATGCAGTTCGATCACTACGAGAAAGTGCCGAACAGTTTGGCTGAAGAGTTGATGAAGAAAGATTAACGACGAGCCAGGATTTTACCTTTGCTTGACATTTGCAGCGAGTCGGGTTTATACAGCCCGACCGTTGCAATGTGCGCGTGCGTGAGTTGATTACCATGCGAGTAAAGATAAATCCTTCGAGGAGGAAGCACTATGGCTGCTTCGATGGCGAGCGATCGCATTAGAATTAAATTGAGATCTTACGATTACCGTATTCTGGACAAAGCAGTGACAGAGATTGTCGACACTGCCCGGAATACCGGTGCGGCAATTGCCGGTCCTGTACCGCTGCCCACCAGGATTCATCGTACTACCGTCCAGAAATCTGTTCACGTAGACAAAAAGTCTCGTGAGCAGTTCGAGATTCGCATTCATAAGCGTCTCCTGGACATCCTTGAACCCACTCAGCAGACTGTTGATGCTCTTGGCAAGCTTTCCTTGCCAGCAGGCGTCGACGTCGAGATCAAGCTCTAGGAGTTATTAATATGAAAACTCTTGGAATACTTGGCAAGAAGCTGGGCATGACCCGGATCTTCAAAGAAGACGGTACTATCTGCCCCGTGACTGTAATCGAGGCAGGTCCTTGCCCGGTCATGCAGATTAAGACCATGGATAAGGAAGGCTACAACGCTTTGCAGATCGGTTATGATGTCATAGCCGAACGTAAAGTGAACAAGCCCATGAAAGGCCACATGGCCAAAGCTGGCAAAGACTTGTACCGCACACTTCGTGAGTTTCCTCTCGATGCTGTTGAAGGTTACGAGCTCGGCCAGGATATCACTGTCGAAATTTTCACCGCAGGTGAGAAAGTCAAGGTTACCGGTACCTCTAAGGGTAAAGGTTTCCAGGGCGTCATGAAGCGTTGGAACTTCAAGGGCTCCAAAGCTTCTCACGGCGCTGAAAAGGTGCACCGCAAGCCCGGTTCCATCGGTAATGCCACCTTCCCGGGCAAAGTCTGGAAGGGCAAGAAAATGCCTGGCCAGATGGGTAACGCCCGTGTGACCGTGTCCAACGTTGAAATCGTCGATGTCAGGCCTGAGGACAATGTCCTGTTGGTCAAGGGTCAAATCCCTGGAGCTACTGGCGGTCTCGTGATGATCCGGAAGAACGGTTAGAGGTATACAGCATGACTAAAATACAAATTGTAGATCAGAATAATAAGAAAGTGGGCGATTTCGAACTGGCTCCTGAGGTTTTCGAGGTTGAAATTCAGCCTGAGATCCTCAACTTTGTCGTTCGTGCTCAGCGTGCATCTGCACGTCAGGGTACCCACGCTACTAAGAACCGCGCTTTGAAGCACGGTGGCGGCGCCAAGC
>JAFLJU010000436.1 GCA_022712835.1 Desulfobacteraceae bacterium | reverse complement strand
CTTGCGTCTTCCTCTGTCAACTGCCTCGGACCGATTGCTTTTTTAGCCGCATATAAAAGAGGATCTATCCCTTTCAATTCCTGTACGATGGCTTCAACCGTAGCTTTTCCCGTTGACTTGTAAGCACTCCATCTGTGGGCTCCATCAAGGAGGCGATACCAGCCGGGTTTGTCAGGAACAGGCTCCACTTCAATGGGATCAAATTTAAAGCCATCCCTGATATTTTCAACAAACATGCCCACACGCCTGTGATCTATCCCTTTTCTGGGATAAATATCTTCATCGAGAATAATGGATGAGATGGGGATTTCAATTGTCCGTTGTCTAATCATTTTATTACACCAATTGTATTCTTATTGACCCTGCACCTTCCAGCATCTTTTGAATCTCTTTTGGCAGGTAAAGCTGACGATTTCCTGTAATCACTATCCGGGCAGAATAAAGCTCACCAGTGTTCAAGCTCTGCAATATTTGCCTCCCCCTGATACAGGTACGATATATCGTACCTGTATCAGGGGGAGGTGGTCAGTACAAGAAAAAAATATAAGCGTTGAAACAGCTTGGGGGAAATTTATTGAAAGATTTGAGAAAAGATTGAATTTTTGCTGATTTTAAGGATATGCTTCTGGCGGATCATGATTGCAATCCCAAAGATATAGGTGACGCAGAATTTTTTCGATTATGGAAAAGTCTTCAATAAAACTGATTATTTTCATAGTGCCCTGGCATTTGGGACAGAGCAAGGGATCAACCTCATACACTTTTTGAATCAGGCGTGCCCAGTTCTGTCTGAATTCTTTTGAAGATATTTCATTTGGTATGACAGCAGGAATGGTGTCATCCATACCGGCCTTTTTTCTCATGCCCCGGGATTTGTTAGGATAGTATCCATAATATCTAACAGTCTATTCATACCGGCTGGGAATATGAGTGACCAGCATAGCCAGCCAGTCAAGGGCATTATTTCCCCCCAATCTATTGGCCCCTGGGTTTCACCCTTTTCGTGAGCAGGGCGGCCTCCGGGTCCAGGGCAAAATATCCAGCCCCTCCTCCTGTATACCCCGGATCAAACAGGCACAAACATCTTGCAGGTCCGGATTTCATTTAGCTCTATCTCCAATTATAATTTATAGCAACCTTTTGAAGTTTGGATTGAGGTTATCCCATATACTGTAATTTCAAATCTAAAACTAAAAAATCAATTCATACTACATTTTGTATCTTGATAAAATTTAAAAAACCCGGACTGGTGGATGAAGCGTTCGGTAATTTGTTGAATTTGACTCCTGACAGCTAATATAGTTGACACACATCTCTTTGACATGTATTTTACGCTCCATGTTTAGACAAATTTTGACAGTGTTGATTCTGGGGGCCTTTATATTCCCGGTGTTTGGGGCATTAGGAAACCATAGTTTCAAACATGCCATCCATGTTGCCTCCGAAGCACATCATCCAGAAAAAAGTCATGAGCATACAGCACACAATCATTCTAAGCCAGAAACCCAGACACAGCACCATCCAATAGATGTAAATTTTGTATCTTACTTTAAAGATTACCTTCATGTTGATTTACATATTTCTTCCCAGAAAGGAAATCGGCCTGTAAGAGATGTGCAAAAGAAACTGGGTAACAGCTATGTCATTCTTCTGGGTGAAACCTATTCAGAAATTATGTTGCCATTTAAACCGGAGCAACCTGCTGCTCTCGCTCGAAATGACTTATATCTAAGAACGCAAAGACTGCGTATTGACGTTTAACTCTCAATATTCCCAACCAACCTAATTTTAGTACCTTTGCCATACCGGAAAGAAGTCCGACCGACAGGGCTTTATTCTGGGCTCTATTTGTTGCAGCAATTTCGGCAAAATTTAAGTGTATGGTATTATTCGTGATAATCCTTAAGTCTTGCGTGGGTTTTCTCGGAGTAATTCCAATATTGACGGGAGTTTCTAACGTTTTTTACCGGAATTCGCTGTATTTATTAAAATAATGAAATGAGGTTTATAAATGATTCAATATGCATATATGCATAGACGGGTATTCATGTTTGCTCTCTTTGCCATGATAGCAATGCTTATCGGCTTTATCCCCGATGTGATTGCACACGGTGTAACAACAGGGGATAAAGGATATATTCAGGAAATTTCTGGTGTATTACCCATTCCATTCACCTATCTTGGAGCAAAACATATGATGACAGGATATGACCATCTGCTGTTCCTTTTTGGTGTAATATTCTTTTTGTATCGCCTTAAGGATATTGGTATATACGTGACGCTCTTTGCCGTAGGTCACGTAATTACACTGCTTTCCGGCGTGTTAATGGAAATCAGTATCAGCGCTTACATTATCGATGCTATTATCGGCTTTTCCGTTGTTTATAAAGCGTTAGATAATATGGGCGCTTTCCAGCGATGGTTTGGATTCCAACCCAATACAAAAGTTGCAACTCTGGTTTTTGGTTTGTTCCATGGGTTTGGTCTTGCAACAAAAATCTTAGACTACAAACTCTCACCAGATGGTCTGTTATCAAACCTTATTTTCTTCAACGTTGGTGTGGAAATTGGTCAAATTCTGGCACTTTCCGTAATTTTGATAGCAATTACATATTGGCGTAAATCAGGTGCTTTTATGCGCCATGCCTACACCTCCAATGCAATTATGATGATGCTCGGTTTTATGCTCATGGGCTATCAAATGACAGGTTATTTCATATCTTAAAATAAGCAATCCAGAAAATATAAAAGGAAAAAAATGTATAATTCAAATATTCCGACAGACAGAGATCTCCCTTCTACTCAAAAACTTATCAAATCAACTATTTTTGCAGCGGTTGTGGCTTGTGTGCTTTTGATTACCACAGTGTTACCTGCTGAATATGGAATTGATCCAACAGGTATCGGTAATGTAATTGGTTTGAAAAAAATGGGCGAAATCAAGGTTTCTCTTGCAGATGAAGTTGCTGCAGAAAAAGCTAAGGCTGCACAACCGCTTGATCTACAGAAGAATGTACAAGAACAGCAAGTTGCGGTAATATCTGATGTTGAGGAGCAAGTCACACCAGAACCTGAAAAAGTTATTATGCAGGATAAAATCAGTGTAACTCTCAAGCCAAATCAGGGGGCAGAGGTCAAAACCAAAATGCGTGAAGGAGAAACTTTAAAATATAAATGGTCAACAAACGGAGGTCGTGCCAACTTCGATGTTCATGCAGATTCCAAGAAGCTAAACATCAATTATCACAACTACGAAAAGGGCTCTCAACAAACCAAGGAAGGCTCTATTACTGCCGCTTTTGATGGAAGCCATGGTTGGTTCTGGCGTAATCGGACGTCTAAAACATTGACTGTATCTCTGCAGGTTTCAGGTGAGTACGACAAACTTGAGCGTATGTAATAAAGGAAGAAAATATGAAGAAATATCTCAACAAAACGAATCTTATTATTGCAGGCATAATCCTTGTCGTAGTTATTGCATTTGGATTTGGTAATAATGGAAACATTTTTTCCTTTTCTGCGCCCGCCATAAACAATAATTATGAAGATCATGGTCACTCTCATTAATATCAACAAATGCCAATATGGTTTTGGCCTTTTAAAAAAGCGACAATAGCGTCAACGGTAATTGTTTTTGCATAAGTGGCTTTTAGGTAAAAAAGACGAGTTGGTAGGGTTCATTAAAACCCTATCACTCGTTTTCATTTTAGCAATTGCTTTTTAACATTTAATATCAAGAACAAACAATGATAGAATGGTTTAACATTTTACAGCCGATTACCCATTACAGTTTACATCTACTTTTCCCTGGGTTAATCGCCTGGGTGTTTTT
>JAFLJU010000140.1 GCA_022712835.1 Desulfobacteraceae bacterium | reverse complement strand
TTTCAAAATGAATAAATTCCATCTCACCTCTAAATTGTTTATGGTTTTTAGCATTCTTCTGCTTTTATTGCTGATTATTTCCATTGTTGGGTCGTACAACCTGCTCAGAACAGGAAGGGATTTTAAGGCGTATCGATCATTGGCCCGCCAGACGGTCAGTGCAAGTCAGATTGAGACAAATATGCTGCTGGTCCGTCTCTTTGCCAAAAGCTATCAAAGTCATCCAACAGAGGCGAATCTTAAAGGGGCCAGGGAACGTGGTGTTCAAACCCTGGAGCTTATCAGCAAGGCCAGAGCGCTGACCAAGGATCCGTTTCGAATCTTTATTATTGATTCATTTAAAGAAAGTTTACAGCAGTATGTGTCTGAATTTGAAACCATTGTCTCCCTCCGGAAAGAACGTGAAAAATTATTATTGGGAGTATTGGATGTCATCGGGCCGAAGATGGAAGAAACATTGATCAAGCTTGAGGGAAAAGCCCATACGACTGAGGCGGGGCTTGCACTCCGCAGCCTTCTATCGGGCCGTCTGCAAATGGCCAATCTTATTATTGAGAATCAGGATACCCATTATCAGCAGGTGAGAACCGAATACCGGGAAATGGAATTTCATCTGAGAAACCTTGGCAAAGATCCGGCTCTGAAAGAAATTGTCCTGACATTACTCAAAGATGCGGATACGAGTTTGGATAATTTTATCCAGGTAAGGGCCAATATTCTTAAACGCAACGAGATCTGGACAGACAGACTTGACCGTATCGGACCTGCGGTCGCAGGGCATCTGGAAACACTGGTTAACGCGATAAAGGCAGAACAGGATAAACTGGGACCCCATGCCCAGGAAGCTGTTGACCTGGGCATTTTGACAACACTGGTCGTCTCAATTGTATCTGTGATTTTCGGTATCATTGCAGTGATCTATATCGGAAGAAAAATTACACGGGAAAATACGAACCGCAGGCGGGCAGAGCAGTATGCTGCCGAACGAAAACAGGTGTTCATGGATTCAACTGACCCCATTGTGATCGAAGATTTAAATGGAATGATCATTGATGTGAACCTGGAAGCCGAGAACAGCTACGGGTATACAAGGGAGGAGTTGATCGGCAAATCGGTGAAACTGCTGGTGCCTGAGAATAATCATGAACAGACCGACAAGCTCTTGTTCCGGTGCAAGGGGGGGGAAATCGTGCGGAATGTGGAGGGAATCAGATGGAATCGTGACAGGATCTTGACTCCTGTATTGATTTCCTTGTCCCAACTGAAAAACGAGGTTGGCCAGGTGATTGCCGTGGCATCCATCACCAAGGATATCAGCGAGTTGAAAGCGGCTGAAGCAGCCCTTAAAAATGAGCGGAACAACCTTGAAGTAACCGTGAAAGAGAGAACCCAACAAGTTGAGGAGGAAAAACAGCGGGCCCAGGAGGCCACCAAAGCGAAAAGTGAATTTCTGGCCAATATGAGTCATGAAATTCGAACCCCCATGAATGCCATTCTGGGCATGAGCTACCTGGTGCTGAAAACAGACCTGGCGCCAAAACAATATGACTATATCAAAAATGTTCAGTCAGCTGCCAATTCTCTGCTGGGCATTATCAATGATATTCTCGATTTTTCAAAGGTGGAGGCTGGAAAGCTAGAACTTGAGTCCACCGATTTTTACCTTGAAGAACTTTTGAGAAATCTGGCCAACCTTGTGGGGGTGAAGGCCGAAGAAAAATCTTTGGAATTGTTGTTTGATGTCAATGGGGATACCCCTACAGGCCTGGTTGGAGATCCCCTTCGTCTCAACCAGATCCTGATCAACCTTGTGAACAATGCTGTGAAGTTTACCGAAACCGGTGAAATTACGGTGGGTATCCGGCCGTTGTCACAGGATGACACGACAACAACCCTTGAATTCTCCGTAAAGGATACCGGTATCGGGCTTACCCCTGAACAGCGGGATAAATTATTTCATGCCTTTTCCCAGGCAGACTCCTCCACCACCCGCAAGTACGGCGGTACAGGTCTGGGGCTGACCATTTCCAAGGTGCTTTGTGAACTCATGGGTGGCACTATTCGGGTGGAGAGTGACCCTGGTGTTGGTAGTACCTTTATTTTTACCGCTGTTTTCGGACGGCATCAAAAGAAAAACATTCCACTATTGCCGAATCCGGATCTTCGGGGCAAGCGGGTACTGGTTGTGGATGATAACAAGGCCTCAAGGGAGATTCTGACACAGATGCTTGCGTCCATGACCTTCGGTGTTTCCCAGGCCTCGTCCGGTGAAGAGGCATTGTCTGAAGTCATCGCTTCGGACAAGGAGGGAAAACCTTTTGAAGTCATTTACATGGATTGGCGGATGCCGGGAATGAATGGGCTTGAAACAGCTGAAAAGATAAAGGAGAGGACCCTCCTTGTGGCACCCAAAATCATCCTGGTAACTGCTTACGGCAGGGAAGATATCCGAATTCAGACAGAGAAAATAAAGCTGGAAGGTTTTTTGCTCAAGCCTGTGGGACGCTCATTATTGTTCGCCGCTACCATGCAGGCCTTTGGGGAGGTTGAGGCGGCAGATATGGGGTCCGTAAGGCGTGAAAATCATGACCTTGAGATGCTTAAGGGTATCCTGGGGGCACGGATTCTTCTGGCAGAAGACAATAAGATTAATCAGCAGGTGGCCCGGGAAATTCTTGAGCAGGGCGGGCTTAATGTTGATATTGCCAGCAATGGGCATGAGGCCGTGGCCATGGCCGGAAAAGAGCCATATGATTTGATTCTCATGGATATCCAGATGCCGGAAATGAGTGGGTTGGATGCATCTGCTGCCATCCGGAAATCAGAATCCTCCGGTCGGAAGATCCCCATTGTGGCCATGACAGCCCATGCCATGGCCGGAGACAGGGAAA
>JAFLJU010000515.1 GCA_022712835.1 Desulfobacteraceae bacterium | reverse complement strand
CGGCTTTTTCAACAACAGGGTGTTGATAGGTTTGATGAAAGGTTTCAAGTTCTTGAGGCCTTTTTGAAGCTGGAGCATCATGTGACAAAATTAGATATTTCCCGTCAGCTGAAGGCGGATGGCATTCAGCTGGATGAGGGGTTTGTGATCTCCAGCATGGAACATTTGTGCCGATTTGGCTTTGCAAGCCGGGTGGACTTTGATTCCGGGGAAGATGTTTTGTATGAACACCGGCATCTCGGGGTACACCATGACCATATGGTCTGTGCCAAATGCAGTACCATTCTGGAATTTAAGGATGAAGCCCTGGAAATGCTTCAGCAAAAGGTGGCCGAGGCCTATGGGTTCTATATGCTCCAGCACAAGATGGAGATATACGGGCTGTGTTCCCAGTGCATGGCCAATCGAAAAAAACGGGTTCCCCTGTACAAGGCAAAACCGGGTGAGAAGGTTATTGTCAAGGAATTGGAAGCCGGTAAGAATATGCAGTTGCGGATCTCCTCCATGGGCTTGAAAATAGGAGATCTTGTGGAGGTTGTTTCCAATGGGTTCGGGGGGCAGGTGGTGATTGCTGTCGGGGAGAACCGGCTGGTGATTGGAACCGGGATGGCACAAAAAATATGGGTTCAGTCCCAGGATCTTCGGCAAACCCAGGGTGCCACTGGAAAAGAGTGTGCGGATACACAATCCATGGATCTAAGCCAGATGAAGGCCGGTCAGGAGGGAACCATTGTCCGGGTGTCCGGAGCCACTCAGGTGCGGCGTAGGCTTCTTGAAATGGGAATCAACCGGGGAACCACTATCTATGTGGAAAAATATGCACCCTTGAGAGATCCCCTTGAGCTGGTTGTCAAGGGATATCATATCTCCCTTCGTGTTGAAGAAGCGGCCAATATTCTGGTCGAAAATGTGACTTCTATAAAAAGATGAAAATGAAACAGAATCTAACCATCGCCCTGGCGGGTAATCCCAACTGTGGTAAAACCACCATGTTCAATAACCTGACCGGTGCCCGGCAGAAAGTCGGCAACTGGCCCGGCGTAACGGTTGAAAAGAAAGAAGGGCATCTGCGTCATGGGGAGTATGACCTTCGGGTGGTAGATCTTCCGGGAACTTATAGTCTGACCCCCTTTTCCATAGAGGAAATCACGGCCAGGGATTTTATTATTGATGAGGATCCGGATATTGTCATCAATATCATTGATGCTTCCAATCTTGAAAGGAGCCTTTTTCTGGCGCTCCAGATTCGGGAACTGGGACGGCCAGCCCTTTTTGTATTGAATATGGAAGACATGGCAGAAGCCAAGGGCATCAAGATTGATGAAAAAAAATTATCTGCTTTGCTGGGTCTGCCCGTTGTCTTTACCGTGGGCAATAAAAACAGGGGAACCGATATCCTGATTGAGGCGGCTATCCGGGAAGTGAACGCCTTTCATGAGAAAAAAAAGTTTAGAACCATCCGGTATAGCAAAGATATCGAAGAATGCATTTCAAAGATTGAATCCGCACTTAAGGCCGCAAAAATAGAGGACGAGGATGTTCTGATTCGCTGGAAAGCCATCAAGATTCTTGAGGATGACAAGATCATCAAAGAGAAGATTGCGGGGCTGCCCCTGGAAAAAGAAGCCGATGTTCTGGTCCAGGCGGCTGCCTGCCGCAGTCGGATTTATGATCTGTTTCAGGATGATTTTGAGATTGTTTTAACCGATGACCGGTATGGGGTGATTGCCGGGATTGTAAAGGAAACCGTTACCAATCTGGCCATAAAGCGCATTGATATGTCTCGAAATATTGACCTGGTCCTGACGGATCGGTTTTTTGGCCTCCCGGTTTTTGTCTTTTTTATCTGGGCCATGTTTCAACTGACATTTACCCTGGGCGCCTACCCCATGGAGTGGATTGAAGCTGGCGTTGGGTTTTTGTCAACCGGTCTTGATGGGCTGATGCCCCCCTCCCTTTTTAAATCCCTCCTTCTGGATGGGATCATTGCCGGTATCGGCAGTGTGGTGGTTTTTTTGCCCAATATCTTAATCCTGTTTTTCTGCATTGCATTGTTTGAAGATACCGGTTACATGGCAAGGGCTGCCTTTCTCATGGACCGGGTCATGCATACAGCAGGGCTTCATGGCAAATCTTTTATTCCCATGCTCATGGGATTTGGCTGTAACGTGCCTGCCATCATGGCCACCCGTACCCTTGAAAACGATAAAGACCGGATACTCACCATTTTAATGACTCCCTTTATGTCCTGTTCTGCCAGATTGCCGGTTTATATTATTCTGGCTGGTAGTTTTTTTGCCCACAGGGCCGGAAGCATTATTTTTGGCCTTTACCTGGCCGGAATAGTCATGGCGATTTTATCCGGCCGTATTTTGCGCGCTCTGTTGTTTAAAGGAGAGGACGCCCCCTTTGTGATGGAGTTGCCGCCCTATCGAATGCCCATGCTGAAAAGTCTTCTGATCCACATGTGGGATAGGAGCAAAATGTTTTTAAAAAAAATGGGAGGCGTGATTCTGGTGGGTTCTATTATTATCTGGGTGTTGTCAAGCTTTCCCAAAAACATCTCCTATTCCGTGGATTATGATATTCTGTCTGCCAATGTTGTATCTGAATATGTTGTTAAAATTAAATCAGCCGACAAGGATTTAACCACACAACTTGTCCAGGCACAGCAGTTGGAACTTCGGGAGATTGAAAATAAAAAGGAACAGGAACGGATTTCAAAATCTTATATCGGCATGATCGGCAAGGGGTTGGAACCGGTTTTTGCACCCATTGGTATCGGGTGGCAGGCAAGTGTTGCATTGGTGACAGGGTTTGTGGCCAAGGAAGTGGTTGTTAGCACCATGGGGGTATTGTACGGGGTGGGTAAGGAGGATGGAAAGGCTTTGGAAAAGGCATTGAAAAGATCAGGTATGACCCCCTTGTCTGCCTTGTCCATGATGGTTTTCGTGCTGTTGTATGTGCCTTGCTTTGCCACGGTGATGACGATTTACAGGGAATCTTCTGCCAAATGGGCTTGTTTTAATGTGATATACACAACTATGGTTGCATGGTCCATGTCTTTTTTGGTATACCAGACGGGAATGTTTTTTCGCTGATGATATAGTTGATGATATAGTTGATGATATAGATGGAGAGTTTAAATGAAAAAGAATGGTATGAGTCGATTGATAAAATATATGATACCCTGGGTCGCTATGTTGGTAATGGCTGCTCCAGCATTGGCGCTTGAACGGATGGCTGTGAAATCTTCCACCGCTAATCTTCGTTCCGGGCCGGGTACCAAATATGAGGTTCTTTGGCAGGTGGAAAAATTTCATCCCCTATTGATCATTGAAAAAAAAGGGGTCTGGTATAAAATAAAAGATTTTGAAGGGGATATGGCCTGGGTCCATAGCTCTCTATTGGGGAAAATTAACGGGGTTATTACCACCAAAGCCAAGTGCAATGTTCGGTCTAAACCGAATAAAGGAGGTAAAATCCTGTTTACGGTTGAACGGGGGGTGCCTTTCAAGGTGCTCAAGCGCAATGGCAACTGGATCCGGATTAAGCACGCAGATGGTGAAATCGGTTGGATTTATAATAGTCTCGTATGGTAAATGAATGTTTTTAAATAGAAGGTGGGTATATGGCAGAGCAGGGAGTATCAAACGAACGAAGAAAAGAACTTGAACAGATAGATCCTTTTCAGGAGAAACTTTTAAAAACATTGGCCTATGTAAAGGATAACAAAAACCAGTTTATGTTGATTCTGGGGGCTATTATTCTGGTTATTGTGATATTTGCAGGTATTATGTTCAGTTTTAAAAAATCGGAGAATATCGCATCGGACCTTGTTGCAAAAGCAGTCATCACCTATGGACAGGCCAAAGACCCGATTAAGGGATTTCAGGCGGTCAAAGATGATTTTGAAGCTGTTTTTGCCGATTATTCAAATACCAGTGCTGGCCGAATGGGTAAGGTCAAATTTGCAAAAATTTGCTTTGATGCGGGAGAATATGACAGGGCCTTTGAATTATATGAAGAGGGGTTGGAGATGTTTAAAAATGAGGCGGGGATGAAAAATTTTCTCCTGGCTTCCCTGGGGCATGTCTGCCAAGAAAAAAATGAAATTGACAAGGCAAAAGTCTATTTCCTTGAGATTGAGAAAGGATCCTCTGACCTTCTGAAGGATGAGGCACGGTTCGCCCTGGCAGGTATCTATGAGGCTTCCAATGATCAGGTGGCCAGTTTGAAAATGTATGAAAAAATTGTCAGTGACCATGAAAATTCAATTTATCGGAGTATTGCCGAAAGCAAAATTTCTGGAGTTAAATAACCAGAGTTAAATAACCCGAGTAAATTTAAGGTTCCAAACTAAAAAAGGCTGCCATTGGCAGCCTTTTTTAGAAAAGGAAAAAAAGATGAAAAAACTAACGCTTGGTTAGTGATTATAATATAATGCAATTTGCTTGCCAACTTCGTCTTCTTTTTGTTAACCAACTAAAATCATTGTATTGTTTAGTTTTCGCCTGCTTGGGTGGGGAGGGTGTCGGTAATAACACCCTTTGATTTGTTGAGAAACGTTCAATATTTTGAACCCCCTAACGTGATTTAATTGGGGAGGGGGATGAAGCAGCTTAAAGAAAAGGCGTTTGCAGAGGGTTCAATATTTTAAACTTTCTTTACTGTTTCCTAAACTTTCTGTTAATTCAATAGGTTATCCTGGTCAATTTCTTTGTCCAAATTAAATTTTTTGAGTTTTTGGTTTAACCCGCTTTTGCCAATCCCCAGAAGTTGTGCGGCTTTTGTTTGAACATTTCCCGATAGTTTCATGGCCCTTTGAATCATCCTCTTTTCCACAGCCACTAGGGTTTCTGACAGGCCTGCACCATCAGGAATTCCGTCCAGTTGAAGGGGGCTTCCAGATCTTTGCCTTAGTTGGGGGGGCAAATCGGCGGGGCAGATCAAATTTGTGCTGGAAAGGATGGCCGCCCGTTCAATGATATTTTCCAGTTCCCTTACATTTCCTTTCCATTCATAATCACACAGAATCTGGGCAGTTTTTTTGTCGATACCGGTCACACTGCTGACAGATCCCGGGGCACTGGTATATTTCTCAATAAAATGATTGATCAGCAAAAGGATATCCTCTTGTCGGTCTCTTAAGGGCGGGATTGTTGTTTTCACCACGTTGAGCCGGTAATACAGATCTTCTCTGAAATTTCCTTTTTTTACTTCCTCTTCTAAGATTTTATTGGTGGCGGCGATTAAACGAAAATCCACGGGAATGGCCACGGTTCCTCCCACCCGTTCCACCACCCGTTCCTGGAGCACCCGAAGTAGTTTTACCTGCAAGGTCATGGGAAGTTCACCGATCTCGTCCAGGAAGAGAGTGCCCTTGTCGGCCAGCTCAAACCGGCCTTTTTTCATATTGGCAGCACCGGTGAAGGCGCCTTTTTCATGTCCAAACAATTCGCTTTCCAGCAATGATTCAGCAAATGCCGCGCAATTAACTGCCACTAAGGATTTGTCTTTCCTCGGGCTGTTGTAATGGATGGATTTGGCCACAAGTTCCTTGCCGGTGCCGCTTTCTCCTTCGATGAGGACCGATGCATTTGTGGGGGCTACTTTTTGAATGATTTCATACAATTCTTGCATGGGCTTGCTCTTGCCGATGATATTATCAAACTGATACCTTGTGTGCATGGCATTCTTGAGTATATTATTTTCTTCTACAATCTTGTACACGGAGAGGGCTTTTGCAATGTGGGCAATCAATACTTCGTTTTCAAAGGGTTTGAGAATGAAGGTATATGCGCCTTTGTGCATAGCTTCAACCGCTTTTTCAACACTGCCGAATGCCGTCATGATGATGACCGGCATATCTGGTTTCAGTTCTTTTATCTTTTCCAAAAGATCAATGCCGGTCATTCCTGGCATTTTAACATCGGTGAGGACCAGATCAATGAGTCGGGTGTTTAAGATATCCAAAGCCTCCATTCCACTGGCCGCTGTGAAGGATCGATAGCCCTCTTCTTGAAGGATTTCTCCTATAATCATCGGGTAATGCTTTTCGTCATCCACAATCAATATATTTTCCATCGGTTTAACTCCTAAATCGGTAATGAAATATCTACTTTTGTCCCGGAAGGCAAGGCATTGGAAATATGAATCTGGCCTTTGTGGGCTTCAATAATATTTTTAACAATTCCAAGGCCAAGTCCGGTGCCAGTGTCTTTGGTCGTGAAAAAAGGTGTCCAAATTTTTTTGAGAACCTCGTCACTGATCCCCTCGCCATTATCTGTAAAACAAACATGGACCAGGCCTGGCTCAGACCAGGTGCAAATGGTGATGGTTCCGTTTGCTTTTAACGCGTGGAAGGCATTTAATAAAATATTTAAAAAACTCTGATAGAGCATGGCGGTGTCGGCCATTATTTGTGGCATGTCGTTTTGATAATTTGTAATGATATTTATTTGTGCTTCTTCGATTTGGGAGGTCAGAAATGCCAGGTTTTTTTCAATTACCTCATCCAGGTCGCAGAGCCGAAGATCCGGGAGTCTTGGTTTTGCAAAATCAAGAAAATCGGTGATAATATGGTTTAATCGGGTGGATTCTTCCACAATGATGTCCGGGATTTTACTGTCCGGATCTAATTTTGCCATTTTCTTTTTCAATAGCTGGGCACTGCTTTTAATGATTCCCAAAGGGTTTCTGATTTCATGGGAAACCCCTGCCGTCATGCCGCCAATGGCAGACAGATGCTCGGACTGCCTTAGCTTTTCTTCCAGCCGGAGGCGCTCTTCCGCCCTTTGTTCAATGATTTTTTCACCCCGTTTGACCACAAATCTGAGTATGAGAAATAAAATGCCCATGATGATGGTGCAGGAGATCACAATCAGCCCCTGGAGTTTGAAAACTTTCTGGTAATCATCGGAAATATCCCGGATGATTTCGATAACACCGATGACCATTCTTTTACCTGAACGGGCGAATTGGGCTTCCGGAATTAAAGGGGCAAAGGTGATGATTTTTGTTTCCTGGGGGAACCAGAACAATAATTCAAGGAAATTGCCTTTCTGGATGAGTTTGGAGGTGGCCTGGTTTTTCATTGCCTTTTCATAGTGGACCCCCCCGGCATTTTCTTTTCCTATCTTTTCTTCATCAAAACTATACCCGATGATATTATCTGTTCCATAGATATTGACCATGTCAACATGAAAGCTGTGCAAGGTCGATTTGATGACGGTGTCCAGAAGTTGATGCTGATCTTTTTGTCTGAGTTTGATTTCACCGTGCTTAAACACAACAGGGGCAACAAATCTTAGAAATATCTGATGATTCAGGTTTTCAACCAATAGTAAATTGTATTCTTTGTTTTTTTCAAGGAGTATGTTTCTAACCCAGTGGGCATTTAAGGCCGCGATGACAATGGTGGCCATCAGCATGACGATCAAGCTTGCGAAAGTAAAGGTTTTGACCAGTACAAAAGGGCGGGCGCCCTGAGGTGTTATATTTTTTTTCACATGGTTCCTTGGGTTTGGGTAATTTTTTTCATAGTTTCCGTGTCTTTAGTGTTTGACAAATCCGGTTTCCTTTTGTTATTCAATTGCCATAGATAACGATTATACTTGACTTTAGCGTCATATCGTATCAAATTATAGTAATATTGTTGCTACATATCAATACAAAAGAATACAAAAGAGTGTTTGTGTTGTATGTTGGCCAGATGCATGGGCTTGCCGAATAAGGATGAAAGTGTATGCTATTGAGAAAAAGGGATCATCTAGTTGGTTTAGATATCGGCTCTTCATTCATAAAAGTCGCTGAGCTTAAATCCTCTAAAAAAGGGAACATCCTTACCAAATTTGGTACGGCAAAGGTTCCTCTTGGGGCGATTGTTGAAGGCCGGGTGGTCGATATGGAAGGGCTTGCAAATACCATCCGAAGCCTTTTTAAATCCCAGAAAATCAAAGAAAAGAATGTAGCCATTTCAACGGGTGGTCATTCCGTTGTCATAAAAACTATCAACACGGGAAAAGTGCCTGAAAAAGAGCTTCAGGTGGCGATCTATTCCGAAGCAGAACAATATATCCCCTACGATATTGATGATGTGAACATTGATTTTCAGATAATAGGTGAAAGCGAATTTTCCCTGGATCAAATGAATGTTTTGCTGGTGGCGGTTAAAAAAGACCTGGTTGCCGAGTATATCGACCTGATTACCATGGCCGGTTTGACTGCCCAAATAATCGATGTTGACACCTTTGCCCTTCAAAATAATTATGAATCCCTGGCAGACTCCGATCCAGAAGAGGTGACCCTGCTGGTGGATGTTGGGGCATCAAAAACTTCTTTGAATATTCTGAAAGGAAGCACATCTTTGATGATGCGGGATAATGTTTCAGGTACAAATCAGATTATAGAGGAGTTGTCAGCCAAGCTTGATATCAGTATTGAAGAAGCCGATAAATTGTACCAGGATGGGGGCAAAGAGCAAAAAAATGCCAAAATTTTAGGAGAGATCAGCAAGAGTGTCGCACGTACTTGGTGCTCTGAAATTTGTGAAGTGGTTTATGCCTTCCAGTCCAGTACCAACGAGAATACGGTGGAAAAAATTGTCTTGAGCGGTGGTGGCGGGTTTGTGGAAGGGTTTATAGACAGCCTCAGGTCAGAGTTGGATGTGGATGTTATTCCCATCAACCCCTTTGAGGGATTGATTCTGGACAAAAAACGATTTCCAGCCTCATTCATATCCGAGGTCAGTCTCCAGGCGCCCATTGCATTAGGCTTGGCCTTGAGAAGGATGGATGATAAATGATACGCATCAATCTTCTGCCCTTCAGGGTTGCCAGAAAAAAAGAAAATATTCGCCGCCAGGTTTCGATTTTTTTCCTATCAATTATGATGATATCTCTTCTTTTGACCTGGTATACAATGGGGATTGATAAAAAAATTGTTAAAACCCGTGGCCAGATAAGTCAGGTTCAGGCACAGATTTTCCTGTTCAAGGAAAAGGCGGACAGGGTCACACGGATAAAAAAGAATTTAAAGATTCTCCAGGATAAATTAAAGATTGTTTCTTCCCTGGAAGAAAAACGAAGGGAACAATTGGTCCTTTTGGGAGAGTTGTCGGATAAAATTGTACCTGAAAGAATGTGGATCGAAAGCATGAAATCTGATTCCGCTCATGTGACCCTTAAGGGGGTTGCCTTTGACAATCCGACCATTGCTGATTTTATGAGGAATCTTGAAACTTCCCCTCTTTTTTCTAACATTGATTTAAAGCGATCAAAGGTCCAAAAGTTCAAAGACAATGTGATGTTGAAATCCTTTGAGTTGCTTTGTACTAAAAAAAAAATCGCACCGGAAAAGAGTGATACCGGTAAAAAAGGGAAATAATGGCCCAAGAGACAGAGAAAAATAAACGAGCCGAAATCAAGGAAAAAATAGCCCTTTTTTTTGCAAAAGTGGGCGAGTTAACCAGGGTTCAGCGTTTGCTTATTTGTGTTTTAACCATTGCTCTGATGGGGGGCAGTTACTATTATTTTATATTTAATCCCAAGAACGAAGTCTTAAAAACCCTAAGGACAAAACATAAAACCCAGGTTGCAAAATTGGCCACTTTTAAGAGGAAAGCAAAAGAATTAAAGAAATATGAAGCAAAAATGGCCAAAGTTCAGGAATCATTTGATATTGCCATGGGCGCTCTCCCGGAGAAAAAAGAGCTACCATCACTTTTGAGGGGGGTGTCCAATGCCGGAAGCAGGGCGGGGCTTGTGTTCTTACTTTTTCAGCCAGCGCCTGTGGTGGACAAGGAATTTTATAAGGAAATACCCCTTTCCATGAATGTCGAGGGCAGATATCACCAGATTGCTGATTTCTTCTTCCGGGTGGCTAGTTTAAACCGAATCGTCAATATTAACAACGTGTCCATGGCGGCCGATAAAAAGGGAGGGGGATTGATTCAGATGAAGTGCAGTGCCGTGACTTATATGTTCGCAGAGCAGAAAGATAAAAAAAAATCGTCAAAAAAGAAACATAAAAAAGGATAATTCCGACAGGTATGGTGAAATTACTTAAAACATCAATTGTCCTCGCAATGAGCGTCTGGTTTTTCTTTTTATCCGGGTGTGAAAAACAGGCCGAAAAAAAGGCGCTTAAAACGACACCTGTGATCGTTTCCGGACGTATTTCACCGCCATCCTCATCAAAATCTGAGAAAAAATTATCCCTATCTCCTGAAACCAAGTCGCGTAAAATCCAATCACCTGAAAAGATGGCGAAGGTGTCAACAAATCCGCCGAAGTCCTCTCTTCAAGTAGGTGAGGGAAAGAAGGGGCTCAATCCACCTGGGGCTGTAACAGAAGAGGCGGCTAAAAGGGAACAAATTGTTGCAGTCGACGGGAATGCCAGTGCAAAAGAAATGATAATTGGGTATGACCCAAAGGATAGGGTGGATCCTTTTCTCCCGCTGCTCCAGGAAAAAGAGGTGATGACCCCGGATATTGATGATAAACCCAAGCGGATGCTGACGCCCCTTGAGAAACTTAGCTTAAACCAGATTAAACTTGTGGCGGTTATCCTGATGGAAAATAGACAACTTGCCATGGTGGAAGATGCAACAGGAAAGGGATATGAAGTGATGATTGGCACCTATATGGGTAAAAATAGCGGACAGGTCTCAAAAATTAACCAGAGCAGTCTTGTTGTAACAGAATACGTGAAAGATTATAAAGGGATACGACAGACACAATTCCAGGAAATTAAATTACATAAAAAAGAGAGCGGGGAATAATATGCCGTTTTTGAAGTTCAATAAAAAAAACGATCGGATTATGCTGGTTATTTCAGTCTTAATACTGTTCCTACTCGTTGGGTGTATGGCCGGGAAAACTGAAAATTTAAACAGTTCACAAGCCAATGAAGACCAGCCACCATCTAATGCAATTGCTGACGCGGTTGCCGGGCAAAAAATGATCCATGGGATTGATGTAAAAAAAGTGGATAAAACCATTGAAGTCCGGATTTCGGGTAATCAAGAATTAACCTATACATCCATTAAACAACCCTTTCCATTTGCTATTTGCGTATATCTTCCCGAAACCAAAATTAACCCAGGGTTGGCAGCACCTGGGTCAATTGAGGCCGACGCCATCGGGGGGGTTAAACTGACCTATGCCGATAAGTTAGAGAGTACGGTAAAGCTGGAAATTGCCTTGACTCAGGATATCCCCTATGAAGTTAGGGAAGAAGGGGCTCAATTGCGGGTGATTCTTTTTCTGGAACAGCCTTTGGATAAGGCAAGCGATCCCCTTCCTCCCAAGGAAGTGACCGAGGCGGCACAAAAAAAGGCTGCCAAAGAAATGGTAATATCTTCTGGTCTGCCCTTGGTTATACCGGATACGCCTGCCGTAATGACCGGTATAGAGTTCCAAACCGTTGAGTCCGGACGATCCGATATTCGGGTGGAAACCAGTCACCCCGTCCGGTATGAAATGATTCAGAAAAGTGATCATATATTAAATTTAAACCTTTATAATACAAAGGTCCCTTCCATTCATAGACGACCGTTGTTAACCCGATATTTTAATTCGGCTGTGGAGCGGATCGAACCAAAATCAACGTCCAATAGTGCCAAAGATTGTCTTGTGGAGATAAATATCCGTGAGCAGGTTCCCTATCGGATTATTCAGGAACAAAATACCATTCGCCTGGTGTTCGAGCCCTCCCATATTGAACCGCCTATATTTGATAAGGCCCAAAAAGAACTCTCCAATGGAAGGAAAGTAAAAACCAATCCAAAATCGGTAACTCTGCCAGTCAACAATGCTTCTTTGAAACAAGCGCCTGTCTTACAAGTGCCCGTCGAACAAAAAGTGGAGACATTATTGTTTGGTGAATCCCCTCCCCGGTATACAGGGGAAAAAATCAAACTTGATTTTTATGATACCGATATTAAAAATGTTTTCAGGATTCTTCGAAGCGTTTCCGGTCTAAATTTTGCCATTGATAAAGATGTCCAGGGCAAGGTGACCATGACCCTTGAAAATCCGGTTCCCTGGGACCAGGTGCTGGACCTTGTTCTCAAAATGAACGGCCTTGGAAAAAAGAATGAAGGCAATGTGATCCGAATCGCCACGATTGCTACCCTGCAAAATGAAGAGAAAATTTTGCAGGACGCCATTGCTTCCAAAAAGAAGTCCAGGGAGCAGAAAGAAAGTTTTGAGCCTTTGGTAACTCAATATATTTCCATTAATTATGCAGATGCCCAGGCAGATATCAGTCCCCATATTACACAGATGCTGTCCAAGGACAGGGGTAAAATATCCGTGGACCAGCGGACCAATATGCTTATTCTCACCGATACCCAAGCAAAAATCGATCAGGCCTTGGAAATTATTGATCGATTGGACAAGGTCACTCCCCAGATCATGATCGAAGTAAAGGTAGTTGAAGTGACAAAGGCGTTCGCCAGGAGTCTCGGAATTAGTTGGAACTTGTCCAATGCAGCTAACATTACTAACGGCTTTGTGGATGATTTTAGCGTAGCGGTCAATCCAGCATCCGAAAGTGCTAAGCTATCTGCAGATTTTTCGTTTTTCAGATTGTTTGGGTCCTCGGTAACGGCTTTAAATGCTCAACTTGAAGCCTCTGAAGAGCAGGGAGATGCAAGGATCGTTTCCTCCCCGAGAATATTGACCCTGGACAATAAAAAGGCCAAAATTAAGCAGGGCCTTGAAGTTGGATATCTTGAGCGGGATGATACTGGCGGTGCCACTGTCAAATTTAAAAATGTTGATCTGCTCATGGAAGTCACTCCCCATGTTACGCCGGATAATCGTATTTCCATGAATGTTTTGGTCACAAAGAATGATGTGGTAGAATATTTTAACGGTGTGCCGATCATTTCTACCAATGAGGCGGAAACCGAACTTCTGGTGAACGATATGGATACAGTGGTAATCGGCGGTGTTGTCAAGACAACCAACAAAGATGAAGATCATGGGTTGCCTTTTCTCACGGGGTTACCGGTTCTTGGGGTTCTTTTCGGCCAGAAGACCAAGAAAGATGAACGCTCTGAGTTGCTGATATTCTTAACGCCGTCCATTGTTCGACTGGAACAAAAACGTGCGGTAAAAAAATAATAGCCAATAGAGCCTCTTGCAGAAATTACGAGAATTCACTGTAAATAATTTATAAAGGGTCCATCTTCATACCATTTTGATTTTTTTGCCAAAAAAATGGGGATTCACGGATTTTAAGACATGGCTATCCCTCAGCACTCATTCCAGCCTGCCTTATTATTAAATCGTTTCGGTAAATTTCAAGCCTACGTGAAAAACCGTATAAGCTGATCCGCTGTTAATACTATTATGCCAAACATAAGATGAGTCATGACTTTAGCATGACCACGAACTCTAACTATTTTTCCCCAAAATTCATCCTTTAGTCGACCATTAACCCTTTCTACATTGGATCTTTCATTGTAGCGGGCATCAGCCGGGTTTTGAAAATTTACAAATTTGCATCGTTTGGTTTCAGCTTTGAGTTCTTGTTTCTTTTTCTTATTGCCACGAGGATTCATGTCGATTATTGGAACGTGCTCCCGAGATCGACTGTCTTGCTTTATAATTGGTGAATCATATGCTGAATCCATCAAATCATATAAATTGCTTACCTTCTGACTTGTAAGTTCAGCCAGGGGAGGTGCGACCTGACTGTCGTGTACTGAAGCTGATGTCAAAATACAGCTTATGGGAATATGGCCATCGGCTGCATCAATATGCAATTTGTATCCGGCCCAGGATTTTTTATAGCCCTTGCTGTTCATCTTGGTTCCCACATCGCATGCCTTGGGCAAGTCTTCAAGCATTTCTTTGGCCCCCCTGGATTGCTGACGTTCCAATCGGGTTGGCTCCTTTATTCGTGCTTCCCCTTTTTTGGGGTGACCTCTTTTTTTCTTTTGTTTCACAACTTTGATCTTTTTCATCGGTTTTCCTCGGGCATCAATAAAAGTGGAATCCCTTGATATGTGACCGGTAATCTTATTCCCCATATGGTCTTTGATGATACTTGCATGAACGGTCTGAGCTAAACCTAATTTTGAAAACTCTTTAAAAGCACGGGAAAAGGATGACTCATGAGGTACTCACAAGCTT
>JAFLJU010000547.1 GCA_022712835.1 Desulfobacteraceae bacterium | reverse complement strand
AGTTTTATGCAGAACATCGGTGCCGCCGCGCTTTTTTTGCCAGCCATCCAACGAATCAGCAAGGTGCAAAAAATTCCTTTGGGCCGCTTGTTGATGCCGGTTGGGTTCAGTGCCATTCTCGGGGGGACCATTACCCTGGTCGGTTGTTCTCCCCTGATTCTTCTAAACGATCTTTTATTGCCCTTTAATCTGGAGCCCTTTGGTCTGTTTGACGTCACCCCCATCGGCCTGGCCCTGGTAGTGAGCGGGATCCTGTGTTTTATTTTCCTAGGAAAATTTATTCTTCCCCAGGGGGAGGTGGCTGACGATCAGGCGCCCGAGCAGACATGTGCCTTGGACTCTTGGGATGACCCGGGAACAGATAATTATTGTTTTTATGAATTAACCACTTCCGATAACTATACCGATTATCGGGATACGGTAAGGGTTGATGATCTCCACCGTCGCTATCTGGTCAGTATTCTTGCTTTGACCGAGCCCCCTGATTATAAAATCCTGTCCCCTTCTCCGGATACCGAAATCCGATCCAAAGTAGATCTGGTGGTATGGGGAGAGAAAAGGGATGTGCAACGATTGGCAGCTGCCGAAGAGATGCATCTCAAAGAGAGCATTGAATGCTATGGCAAAGAGTTTGAAACAGACACTTCCGGGATGGTGGAAGCGGTTGTTTCCCCTCGGTCCCAGTTTTCAGGCAGGTCCATGGGAAAGAACAATTTTAATGACCGGTTTAGAGTGACCCCGCTGTCCATACACCGTCAGGAGAATGTCTACAAAGCGAAACTGGATGATATCCTTCTTAAGACCGGGGATGTCATCTGTTTTTACGGAACATGGAAAAGGTTGGAAGCCTTGCACCAGGAGGGAGGGCTGCTGTTCAGTCTGCCTTCTGATTTAGAAGATATGCGGCCGGAAAAGGCGTTATGGGCAGGTGGCTGGCTGGTCCTGTCCCTGGTAATGATCATGGGATTTGATATTCAGTTGTCCGTCGCGTTGATGACAGGGGCGCTTGGGATGGTGATCACAAAAGTGTTAAGCATAGATGAGGCCTATCAGTCTGTTGACTGGCGAACCATATTTTTGCTGGCAGGTTTGATCCCCTTGGGCATTGCCACCCAAAAAACCGGCACGGCGGCATGGATAGCGGCTTCCATCCTTAACATCATCGGGGATGTACAACCCATTGTTCTGCTGACGGTGATCGGGATTCTTTCCACCCTGTTTACCCTGGTGATTTCCAATGTGGGGGCCACAGTTTTGCTGGTTCCCCTTGTGGTGAACATGGCCCTGGCGGCCGGTACAGATCCGAGAATGGCGGCATTGGTGGTGGGGCTTGCCACGAGCAATTCCTTTGTCCTTCCCACCCACCAGGTAAATGCTCTTTACATGGGGCCGGGTCGATATCGGACCATCGACTTTATCAAGGCGGGATCTCTGGTGAGCATTCTTTTTCTGGTAGTTATGATTACCATGATTTATCTGTTTTATGGTGTTTAACGAAAGGAAGGTTAAAAATGGCGATTATTACCATCTCCCGTGGATCATACTCCATGGGAAAAGCAGTGGCGGAACAGGTGGCCCAAAAACTGGGATATGATCTTTTCAGCCGGGATTTGCTTTTTAAAACAAGCGACAGGTTTGATATTCCCCAGAAAACCTTGGAAAAGGCAATTCATGATGCACCGGGCGTTTTTGAGGGGTACAGCCACACCAAGGCAATTTATCTGGCCTATATCCGGTCAACCTTGACCGAGATGGTAGCCGGCGGAAATATTGTTTATCATGGTTTGGCCGGGCACCTGCTCTTAAATCGTCTCCCCCATGCCCTTAAGGTCAGAATTACGGCGAACCTGGAAAGTCGTGTGATAAGGAAAATGAGAGAGGGGTTTACTGAGCAAAAGGCCCGGGCAAGGATAATGGAAGATGATGCCCAGCGCAGAAAATGGACAAAAAAAATATACCACGCAGACCCTAACGACGCGTCTCTTTACGATTTGGTGATCTGCATTGACAAGCTTTCCAAAGAAGATGCCGTTGAATTTATTTGTCAGAGCGCTGCCAGAAAAGAATTTGAATCGACCAGCGACCATATTAGACAAGCCCGGGATTTATCTTTTGCCTGCCATGTAAAGGCATCGCTGGTTGAGAGTTTTCCCGGGGTTGGCGTGACTTGTGAATATGGGAACCTATTGGTTTATGCCGCGCAAAAAGAAGCTTATACGGTTAAATTTAAAAAAATTCTGGCAGCGCAAAAAGAACAGATCGGCATCCATAACCTTGAGGTGCATACGGGCGTACCGGTGCCTGTCCATGCCGTTTAACACCCTTAAATAAAAGGAGAAACCCATGCCTGTACTGATTTTGTCATCGGAAAACAAGGAACGTGAGCGAGAAATCGCAGAAAAAATAGCCCAAAAACTTTCCTACACCACGCTTAACGAACAATTTTTAAATAGGATTGCCGATAAACACATCCTTGAAAGAAAAAAGTTAGGGAACGCTATGGGCAGCACCCCTTCCATTTTGAAACGAATGTCGGAAAAATGGTGGCATTATTCTCTGTCCTGCGTTGAACTGGAAGTTTTGGAACAGCTTGTGGAAGATGGGTGTGTCTGCTGGGGGCTTTCAGCACATCTTTATGTGATGGTCATCTCCCATGTCCTGAAGGTTCGACTCATTGGCGGGCATGATTCAGTTTCTCAATCGGATAGACACAAAAAGGATAGACACAAAAAAGAGATTGTCCGTCAGCAACGAAACAGGGAAAGGTGGTCCATGGCCGCTTTTAACAGAAAAGAGGCAGATCCGGGACTGTATGATATGGTGATAAACCTGGATCAAATCCAGACTGATGAGGTTGTCAATACGCTCACAACGACACTGGGATACCAAAGGTTCAAGGCCATGACCTATTCCACTAAAAATTTGAAGGACCAGGCCCTTGCAGCCAGGGTGAAAAATCAGCTATTGAAATCACTGACTGATATCCATGTCCAGGCACAAAATGGTACGGTTGTTGTGACAACCAGTTCCGTGAAACGGGAACGCTTAAAAAAGATCGAGAAGGTCAAAGAAATTGTCGGCCATGTCAAAGGAGTTGGATATCTGGAGGTTCACTGGAATAAGGATATAATGACCGAGGCTGCCATGAGTTGCCGGTGATTTAGGTCTAAGTTATGCGGCTTTTATGCATTGATCGTTTGGAAAAGGCATGATAGGAAACACAAACAAGACAAAGGAGGCTATAATGTCCAAACCCCTGGAAATTCTTTTATTAGACGATGAAGCCATCGTTGGAAAACGTCTGAAACCTGCCCTTGGGAAAATCGGCTGCAAGGTGGAGGTGTTTCAAGACCCTGAGCTTGCTGTGAAACGAATTGCCGAAAAAGAATTTGATATTGTGGTGACCGATATTTATATGGATGGCATGGACGGGATGCAGATATTGGATCTGGTGCACAAAAAATACCCCAGAACCAAAATTATTATGATTACAGGCTATGCCATGATTTCCCTTGCAAGGGAATCCATGGAAAAGGGAGCCTTTGATTTTATTGCAAAACCGTTTAAACCTGATGATTTGAGAGCGGTTATTGCAAAGGCCGCCAAATCCTTGGGATCTTCAATACAATTTGATTACAACTCGGTAAGCGGATAGAAACATGCCCCAAACATCTGCCACTATTTTGGGGGAAAAAAATGAATCCAAAGATACCGTCCAAGCCGTGTATGATCACATGGCAGATATCGATGCTGCCCAGAAGACCCTTTTATCCCGCCGGCATTTTAGCGTAAGAAAACAGATCTTCCTGGGGAATGTATTGGTGTTTTTGTTTGCTCTGGTTCTGGTTTTGGTACTGACACTGAACAATAACCAAGTGGAAAAACGGTTGAATTTTCTGGAATTTGTGAATGATTTTTCCTCGGAGGTTCAACAGGCAAGGCGGTATGAAAAAAACTATTTTTTATACGGTACCAATCTTGATGATGCCATAGAAAACATTCAACTGGCAGAAACTATTTTTATCACAGAATCAGAAGAGTTCTCAGAACTTTTGGGCGGCCAGTGGGCTCGCCAGGAAATTTTTACCAAAATCGGTGCCTATAAAACCCTTCTTGAACAATTGTATCAGGGGGAACAGCAGAAAACCGATTTTCATGCCACCTCTTTTTCAAAAGAAACCGAATTGAAATTAAGAGGTTACGGCAAAGAAATATTGACCTCTGCCCATACCATGATAGCCCTTGAAAAAAAGACCCTTGGAAAAGCACTGAAACGGTCCCGTCAGATTTATCTCTATTCTATCCTGGGGTTGTTGGTGTTTCTTGCCATCAATACCTACCTGCTTGTGAGTAGGCTTTATTCAACCCTCAACCGGTTTGCAAGCTATGCCAAACGAATTGCGTTGGGGGATTTTCGACCCATCCTTCCCCAGCGCAAGATCCGTGACGAATTCACCGATCTTGCCGTTGCCATTAATGAAATGATCAAAGAGATTGACCTGCGTGAAGCCGTTCTGATTCAGACCCATAAAATGAAAGCCATCGGAACACTGACCGCAGGCGTGGCCCATGAAATTAATAATCCGCTGAACAATATCATGCTGACGGTTCACGTGCTACTGGAAGATTATCATGATCTTTCGGAGGCGGAGATACTTGAGATGCTCAATGATGTGGTTGCAGAGACAGATCGATCCAAAAAAATCATTCGTAATCTTCTGGATTTTGCAAGGGAGAGTACGTCTACCATGGAGCCTGTTGACCTGGCTGTTTTGCTCAAAGACACCCTGCATCTTTTGGAAAATCAGATTCGACTTTCAGGTATTCAGGTTGATCTTCAGTTTACTGAAAATTTTCCAAAGATACATGGGGATGCTCAGAAAGTTCAGCAGGTTTTTGTTAACCTGCTTTTGAACGCCCTGGATGCATCAAAAAAAGGAAATAAAATACAGGTAATTGCCACCCTCAAGGAAACAGGAGATTTCGTAAAGGTGCGTGTGATCGATTATGGGCAAGGGATTCCAAAGCATATTCTGACCTCTATTTTTGATCCGTTTTTTACCACAAAATCCAAAGGCAAGGGTACGGGTCTTGGATTAAGCGTATCCCAGGGGATTATCGCCAAGCACGGCGGAACCCTCACCGCCAAAAGCGAGGAGGGCAGCGGTTCATGTTTTACCATTACCTTTCCCATCATTAATTTCCCTGAAATTCATACATTTTCATTATAAAAAAAAGTCATTCCGGGATAATAATATCCCGGAATGACTTTTTTTATTGAAAACCAAAATTAAGGTTTACCGATCAGCCCCTGATTTGGGCTGGCATATAGTTTTTCAGCGGGCAATCACCGCAATCGCCCTTGGAATGGATCTGTTGATAGATGGACTCCAGGGCAGCCCGTGTATTAACATACACATTTTCACGGCCCAGCTTGTCAATGAGATGGGTTCTTTCCATGACCGCAAGGACTTCTTCTTTCAACCCGCAAAAGGAGATTTTCCGGCCGGAATTTATGACCGTATCAATCAAAATGGAAAGAGCATCTTCACCCGAGGCATCAATGTCATTGATGCCCTTGGATGCAATGAGCACATGGAGAAGATCCGGTTTTTCCGCAATATATTGCAGCACCTTGTCTTCAAGGTAGGTGGCATTGGTAAAGATAAGGGATCCATCAAACCGGACCACGGCAATGTGGTCACATTCTTTGAGGCCAGCACTTACGGCGTCTCTCAAGGTATCATCCTTGGCTTTTGAAAGCAGTGCCACCCGGGGGCGAAGGTGTTTGTAAATGAAAAGTGCAAATGTAAGGGCCACTCCTACCATGATGCCTTCCTCAAGATGAGGGGCAAAATAAAGGGTGGAAACAAAGGCGATAATCGAGATGATTCCATCGGACCGTTTGGCCTTCCAGGCATGAACAAACCCGTTGGTATTAATAAGTCCGATAACCGCCATCATGATCACCGCCGCCAGAACCGATTGGGGCAGATGAAAAAGAAGCGGGGTTAAAAACAGCAGGGTAATGGCAACCATGATACTGGTCACAACCGATGACACCCCGGTGACGGCATTGGCCTGGAGATTGACGGCAGATCTGGAAAAAGATCCGGATACGGCATAACTCTGGCCGAAGGAGCCGACGATGTTGGCAAGTCCCTGGCCGATCAGTTCCTGGTTGGGATCAAGTTTCTGTCCGGTTTTAGCTGCCATGGATTTGGCAATGGCAATGGCTTCCATGAACCCCAGAAGGGATATGATAACGGCAACGGGAAACAATTGGATAAATGCCCCGAAATAGGTGGTGTTTTCAGGGGCTTTGGGGATACTGACCTTTAGGCCCTTGGGAATATTCCCCACAACAGCCCCTGCACCGATCATGGTAAGGCTTTCCAGGTTCAATGGTTTATTTGAGATTTTGATCCGCCAGTTTGCCCCATCTGTTTCAAAGGTTTCAGGAAGTGTGGCTTCGGTATAAAAAACGGGGGTTCCATTGGTGTTTTTTTCAGTGAGAAAATGGACCAGCCGCAGATTTTCCCGCTTGATATGGGCCGCCCCTTTTGTCTTGTCGATTTTGGCATTGGTCAGGGCAAGGTCATGTTCAACATCCAGCTGTTTTTCCGAAGCAATGTGAATGCCATGTTCCTTGGCGGCTGCTGTAATCTCTTTTAATTCATTGTTCAGGTTTGCCCTGTGTGTTCCCAGTTCTTTTATCTTGTCGACATCGGCGTTGAATGCATGAATGCTTTGTACAACCTTATTATCCCTGATGTTTTCAAGAGGGATAAATTGGTCATTGTTAAAACCGGTAAACTTGGAAATTAATATGGTGACCGCCACCGCCACCAGTACATTTGGGATTTTGGGATTGACCTTTTTACAAATCACCATGATGGCAATGGCCAGGACCCCCAAGCCCAGGGTGGGAAGATGGGTGTAGTGGAAGGCGGATTTGCAGACATTGATGATTGTCTGGTAATGGTGGGGCGACTTGTCAACATAAACCCCGAATAGCTTTGAAAACTGGGAGGATGCAATAACGATGGCCGCGGCATTGGTAAATCCGTTGACCACGGGATGGGATAAAAGGTTTACCACCAACCCCAGTTTAAAAACACCCAGGAAAAGCTGGAAGCACCCCACGGTCAAGGCCAGGATGATGGAATAGGCAATAAACTCAGGACCACCGGCCGTTGCCAGGGGTTCCAGGGAGGCTGCCGACATCAATGAAACCACTGCAACAGGGCCCGTGGCCAGCTGGCGGCTTGATCCGAACAAGGATGCCACCATGGGGGGTAAAAATGCAGCATAGAGGCCGTAATAGGGAGGGAGCCCCGCTAATTGTGCATATGCCATGGATTGAGGGATCAATACCATGGCCACTGTAATTCCGGCAATAACATCTGCGCTTAGTTTATCTTTGTTATAGTCCTTAAACCACAACAAAAAAGGAAATAATTTACTTACCATCTTGTTCTCCCAAATTAAAATTAATTTCTTAGCATCCTTATTATATACTTTAGAACAACAGCACTCCGGCTTTGTTCTATTTAAGTCAAAATTATGTGAGCCTCATAATACAGGTTAAAGTAAATATATGAGCATTTTTGATTTGTCAACGAGAAGTGGTTTAGATTATAAAAATGAAACGTTATAGGACGTTATGAGACGAAAATATTAAAAAAAAGACCAGATGGCCCTTTAACCCTTCATAAGGTTACAAACTTATGGGTTGTCATTCAAGCAAGTTTGGTCTATAAAAGGCATAAATATTTATGAATTGAATGGTTTATGTGATTTCATACAATGTTCACCAAACGATGTGACCGATACAAAGAACCAGACCGACCTGACCAGCCCAACCTGATCTTTCCGACCTGATCTTTCCCGGACTTTCTCTGGAAGCGCATCCCCATTGAACCAAATGTATGTTTGAAATAAAAACTTAATTCATGCGGTTTTACAAAACAATAGGGGTTTATTCTAAATTGGCTATTATTAAGGGAACTAAAAAAGAAATGGTGCTCTCAGTTTCTGAATTATCAAAACATCTGGGAGTGGAACAACAGACCATTGAACGGTGGATCCGCCAGGGGAAACTGCCGGTTTCCCAAATGGGAGCGGCCTATCGTTTTCGTGCCAGTGATTTGAAAAAATGGGCATCCAAACACAACCTTTCCCTGAATCTTGAAACACAAAGTTTACCTGAAAAAAAAACCGACCCTTTGATTTCTTTATCCAAAGCTGTTCAAAACGGCGGGTTGTATTTTGATATCCCGGGAGATGATGTGGAAAGTGTTTTAAAAGCTTGTTTGGGAATGATTTCAAGTGTTCCAGATGAGTTTAAAGCAGATCTTCTTGATCGCTTGATCGAACGGGAACAGGCACTTTCTACCGGGATTGGCAACGGTATTGCCATTCCCCATCCCAGGGTCCCATTGGGCTATCTGAAAGAACCCCTGGTGGCCGTCTGCTTTCTTGAAAATCATGTGGAGTATCAAGCCATGGACCAGCAACCCGTGGGGGCCCTGTTTTTGATCCTATGTCCGGATCTTAAATTTCATCTCCACTTGTTATCGGCCTTGTCTTTTTGTTTGCGGGACAAAACCTTTACACAATTTCTCAAATCCCGACCCGAGCCAAAGGCCTTGATTGAAAAAATTGAATTACTCCAAACAGCGAATACCTTTTAAAAAGAATGCAAACCATTAAAAATACTTATAAAGCAATTTATTATAAGCTTTTCCGGTTGGATGATCGGTTGCTTCTAATTGTTGCCGGGTCTATTGCTGGTATCTGTAGCGGACTTGCAGCCGTTGCGTTACGGCTCTCCCTTGAATCTGTGATGGAATTGATTCACCCCTTGAGGCACTATTGGTGGGCATTTGCATTGCCGGCAGCAGGCGCCCTTTGTTCTTCTCTTTATCTTGAAAAAATATCCCGGGAAGGGGCAGGGCACGGGGTGCCCGAGGTCATCTATGCCGTATCGCGATATGGCGGTCTGCTTCGTCTTCGATCCAGTTATTCCAGATTGATATCCAGCTTTCTGACCATTGCAAGCGGCGGATCGGCAGGGCCAGAGGCACCTGTTGTCATGAGCGGGTCTTCCATTGGATCCAATATCGCCAAATTACTTAGATTGAATGATCGTCAGCGGATTACCCTAGTGGGTTGTGGAACCGCCGGAGCCATTGCCGCTATTTTTAATGCACCCATGGCAGGTCTTGTTTTCTCCATAGAAGTGCTCCTGGGGGAGTGGAAATTTGTTAATATCATTCCCATTGCTATCGCAGCAGTGGCCGGGGCACAGGTCAGTCAGGCCATTATTCCGGAACAGGTATTGTTCAATCATCAGCCATTTAACACGATGGCAGTTGACATTATACCCAGTCTTTGCCTCGCAGTTTTGACCGCATTGATCTCTGTTCTCTTTACCAAATCTTTGAGAAAAATTGCGGGTATCGCCAAAAAAAGTGCCCTTCCTTTTTGGGGGCGGGCCGTTGTTGGGGGATGTGTGGTTGGGGCCATCGGATCTTTTATGCCCTTGGTACTGGGGGAAGGATACCATTTTATCCAGTCCATGATTTCAGGTTCTTTTTCCATGGGGATATTTCTAACTTTTGTGGCCATATTTGCCAAAATATTTGCCACGGCCATGACACTTGGATGGGGGGGATCCGGTGGGATTTTTGCCCCTTGTCTGCTCCTGGGCGCTCTGACCGGGGTGGCCTTTCATAAAACCTTGCTTTTTTTGCTTCCTTCTGTGAACTGTGCCAGTGAAGGCGCCTATGCCCTTCTGGGGATGACAGGTCTCATCAGCGGTGTCATGCAGGCCCCTTTGACCGGTATTTTTCTGATTGTCGAAATTACGGGTGGATATGAGACCATTCTTCCCCTGATTCTGGTTTCTTCCATCTCTTCCACCATGAGTCATTATATTGAGCCAGCCTCTTTTTATCTAAAGGATCTTATAGAGAGGGGGCAGTTTATGCGGCCCGGGACCGATGCCAGAATTCTTTCGGATCTGAGCCTGAATGAACTCATTGAGACCGATTATACCAAGGTTTCTGAAGACATGGTCTTTCGGGAATTTATTGATATCATTAAACAGTCGGAACAAAATTTTTTCCCAGTGGTTGATGAAACCCAAAAATACAAGGGGGTTATCCTATTGAGCGCCATTCGGAAGTATGCTCTGGAGCCGGGAATGTATGATATGGTTTTTCTCAACCAGATCATGGATACTAACGTTTTGACAGCTTCTTTGGAAGATGACCTTCAGGATGTATTGGATTCCATGGAGTTAAATAATATGGATAGAATCCCGGTGGTTGAAAATGATCGATTTGTGGGCATGATTGCAAAAACCAGGGTGTTGGATCTCTATCGCAGGGAATTGATCATGCATACCAATATTCAGTGAATTGTTGTAAATAAAGGAGACATTATGCACTATAAATTGCTTCACATTTTCAGAAATACCCCCTTTGGGAGGGAAACATTACTTCAGTCCATGTATTTTTGTAAAACCATCAATGCGTATCCGGTGGTTTATATTCCCAAAAGTGATAAGTTTCTTTTATATTTTTCCAATGATGCGGTTCAGGTGGACTTAGATCATTCCTATCTGAATGCACCTGAAACTGCCACGGCTCACGCAGAAGAGTTATTCGAAGACATGGGTATCAAGCCCATGTTTTATGAACCTAAGAATTACACCGCATCCACCCTGCCGGATATTTCAACCAATTTTGATTATTTGTGCTGTCCCCGGTCGGTGAGCGATTTGTCTTCAAAAATCGGGCTGGGTCATATTGGACCCAAGGTTCGTCGGATCATTAAACATGCCACCTTTCCGGTGCTGATCACAAGTCCTGTATTTAAGCCATGGAAAAGTATTTCTGTTTTTTTTGGCGGATCTGAGAATGCCACCAATGCCCTGACCCTGGCCCTAAAGCTTGCCATGTCATCGGGTTTGCCCTTGAGCATCTATACCTTGCTTGAAAAGAAAGGCGAAGAATATTACAAGGAAATGATTCGGAAAAATGATTTGGAAGCCCTGGTGGATCAATATGTTTCCCAATGGCATTTTTATGGGGACCATGCGTTTGATAACATGCTCTACGAGGTTCCCCATGATTCCCTGGTGGTGTTGGGTGCCTATGGCCACGGAATTATCAAGGAGATCCTTCTGGGCAGTAAAATGGAGCATATCCAGTCCACCGTGACCAATAACCTGTTAATTACAGGTCCCAATTGCAGTATCACCCTTCAATAAATTAAAAGGGTGAACCCCAAGGTGGCGGTTGGGGATAGGGCGCTTCTTTTTAGAACCTATTTTATGCATAGCCTGTATCTATAGCAGGTTTAAATTCCAATTCCACAGTCCGGGGCGTTGTTTCATTCTAACGCCCCTGGGGATATTTTCCTGGAGGGAGACAAAAACACTATATCCTGCCCGTTGCAACTCTTCTTTCTGGGCTGTCAGGTCCAGGGGCCAGTTGGGAAATGTATAATAGAGATTGTTTGATTTACTGATCCAGGCGCCCTCTCCCTTTGGGCTTTGAAACATCTGACCGGGTGTCAGGTCAGGGGAGATAATCCGGGATACGGCAAGGGGCCAATTGGCATGGGTAACGACTCCCAGGGGCAAACTTGCGGTGCCTGGAAGGGAAAGAAACGTCTCTTTGTCAAGTTCCGGACTGACAATGGCGCCGGAGAATCCATGGGTTTTCATCAGATTGACTGTCATCGAGTTGGTGATGTTGCAAAAGGGGCCGGCCCAGATATTGAGTTTTGCCGGATCTTTAAACAGGCCGATCTGCCAGAATGCATTTAATACAAAGTTTTTTGCTCCTTTTCTAACGGCCTGATCCACGTAGCTGCGGCAGATG
>JAFLJU010000019.1 GCA_022712835.1 Desulfobacteraceae bacterium | reverse complement strand
CAGACGGGCAGTGGCACAGGCTGATACACAGCAACCGCACTCCACACAACGCTCAAGCTCGTAGATTTCCACGGCCTGCTGGTTGTCCATCCGCTCCTCAAGGGCGGTCTCGTCAAACTCCTTGGTCGTGTGAATCCAGGACTCGGTCTTGGTATACATTTCTCGGAACCAGGAACCGGTGTCAACGGACAGGTCGCCCACCAATTTGTAGACCGGCAACGGCAGCAAGGTGATCTCGCCGGGCAGGTCTTTGGTCTTGGTATGACACGCCAAACCGGGACGGCCATTGATGACCATGCCACATGCACCGCAGATACCGGCGCGGCAGCAGAAGTCGAACTGGAGGGACGGATCCTGCTCTTCGCGGATGCGATTTAGAGCGATGAACAGCGTCATGGAATCGGTTTCCTCCAGGACAAACTCCTCCATGTGCGGCTCGGACAGGGTGTCTTCTGGATTGTACCGGAATATATTGAATTTAAGTAATCTGGACATACTTTATTCCTTTTTGTCGTCGGCGCTGATGATTTCGGACTTGCCGTAGCCACGGTCTCCCGGAGGAATCTCAAAGGCTTCGGTAGCTGGTTCGTATTCCAAAGTCGGCAGAGTGTCGTCCGACTTCTTCCAGGTAGCCAGGGTACGGTTGAGCCAGTCGCGATCGTTGCGGGCAGGGAAATCCTCACGGTTATGAGAGCCGCGGGATTCAGTGCGTTGCAATGCGCCATAGGCGACCATCAGGGCCATCCTGACCTGGCCTTCGAGCTTGAGCGCAACGGCCAGTTCCGGGTTCACGCCCTTGCCGTTGGACCGAAGGCCAACCTTTCTGGAACGAACCAGTGTTTCCTGCAAAGAGGCAACGCATGTTTCCAGTCCATCCTGGGTACGGAAGATGTTCGCGCCCTTGTTCAGGGCATCCTGCATGGCAGCACGGACCTTGTAGACATTCTCGGAACCGTTGGTGCCGTTCACGAGGGCGTCGATACGCGCCTTCTGTTTTTTGACTTCATCATTGATGAGTGCGGTCTTGAATGTGGTCTCGCACCCTTCAAGGTATTCGGCAATTTTCTTGCCGACAATACCACCAGCAACGACAGTCTCAGCCAGTGAATTGCCGCCCAGACGATTGAAGCCGTGCATGTCCCAGCAAGCAGCTTCACCGGCTGCGAACAGACCTTTCAGTCCGTAGGCTGCGCCATCCTTGTTGGTACGAACTCCACCCATCGAGTAATGCTGGGTGGGACGGACCGGGATGAGCTGATGGATCGGGTCAACGCCGAGGAAGGAAGTACAGATTTCGTACACTTCACGGAGCTTGCCGGTGATATGCTCTTCGCCAAGATGGCGGATATCAAGCCAGAGATGCTCGCCGTACGGGCTTTTCACGCCATGACCTTCACGCATGTGGTGGGTCATCCAGCGGGAAACGACATCACGAGATGCCAGCTCGGCATTTGCCGGCTCATATTCGTGCATGAAACGTTTTTCATCAACGTCCAGCAGTGTCCCGCCATCGCCGCGACAGCCCTCGGTCACGAGAATATCAGTGGGAACAATGCCAGTGGGATGGAACTGGACAGCTTCCATGTTGCCCATGGGAACCACGCCGGACTCCACACATAGGGTATGCGCTCCGCCGTCACAGATGACTGCATTGGTGGTATTCGGGTAAATACGCCCGAAACCGCCGGATGCGATCATGGTCGCCTTGGACAGGTATGTGGTCAATTCGCCGGTGCGCAAACAGCGGGCAACAACGCCGTAACATTTGTCGCCGTCCTGAATCATGGCGATGGCTTCGGTCTTGTCATGGACTTCGACACCGACCTCGGCGCAACGATTGTCCATGGTACACATGACCGCGTGGCCTGTACCGTCAGAAGTGTAGCAAGTACGCCATTTGGCGGTGCCACCAAAAGCTCGGGCCGTGATCAAGCCCTCTTTTTCCTCTTTCTCGACCTTCTCGAACTGCTTGCCACCCTTATAATAGATGGACTTGCCCGGGACAACACGGTTCCACGGAACCCCCCAATGAGCGAGACGACGCATTTCAATAGGAGCGGTATCAGCGAACATCCTTGCGACTTCCTGATCACAGCCCCAGTCGGAGCCTTTGACGGTGTCTGCAAAGTGAACGTCGGGATTGTCGCCTTCACCCATAACGCCGTTACCCAGTGAGGCTTGCATGCCACCTTGAGCTGCGGAAGAGTGAGAACGACGGGCCGGAACAAGGCTCAGGCAAATGGCGGAGAAACCAGCGTCGGCTGCCTCAACAGCTGCACGCTCACCCGCCAGACCCGCGCCGACAACAAGTAAATCGGTGTAGATAGTCTGCATGGCTATTTCTCCGTTAGTTGACACTCATGAACCAGAAGTAGGCCAGAGTAATCAGGCCTATGGCGATGAAACCGTAGGTGACAAAATTCTCGTAACGTTTGAATTTGACACGGTTCTTATCCTTCACAAAGCCCCACTTCACGGCGATACGGTAGAAACCGATACCAACGTGCAATTCGACCAGGGGAAGAAGGATCAGATAAAAAACTGCCCAGAACCCACCCTGAACACGGGTGGCGGACTTGACGGCTGTGATGGGCAGGTCGGTCAGCACTACCCAGATATGGATGGACCCCATGATCAGGATAATCATCGCGGTAACAATCTGGATAACCCACATCCAGGTATCGCCATGACGCATCATCCTGGCATGCTGCCAGACGGTCTTCTGACCATCAAAGCGGAAGGGAATCTTCCGGGCGGCAAGCACAAAATGAGTCAGGAACACGAGAAAGATAAGCGGTCCGCCAACCTGAGCCATGCCGGTCGCCTCAAAAAAATGAGCGATGGCATTCATGACAGCAGGGTCGATGACGACACTGGAAACCAACAACATATGACACCACATGAACAAAATCAGGCTCGCGCCGGACAGCATCTGGAGCCAGTCCATTGCGCCATCCCACTTACCGGATTTGCCCGCAGGTGCGTAACTGATGGACATTCAATTCCTCCGTTTGGTTAAACACAGAAGTACCTTTGACAAGCAACTCTTTTTTTTCTAGGCCCGCCAAAGCTTATTTGTCAACGCCTGCACACAAAATCACAGAAGGGAAACCCCTGATTAACATAGGTTAAAAAGCCCTAAGCCCCTTTGATTGCACAGTCAAACAACGGTTGAACATAGGCTGAATTATTTTTCATATATTTTCCGTTTTTTCCATTCCAACTTGCAAAAAGAAAAAACAAGCGTTTGAAAGAGTAAAACGGGCCAGCTGATGCATTATGGGTATCAATTTTCAAGCGGCTCGGTTAGTGTTCTCATCTGCTCACGTCCCCAAAAGGACAAATTGCTGCTTGCCTGCTTGAAATTCGGAATTATCTACTGTGAACGCACCTTATAAGGAATGATACGTTGCTTGAATCGTGACCTCATAGTAGCGACAGATACGGAGAAAACACATGTTACGAACATTATTATTATCGGGGTGCATACTGATGCTCCTGACCGGATGCCAGACTCAAATGAATAAAAAATCCACCGTCGCTATCGCGCCGATACCGCTTCCTTCACTAGACAAAGCCGCCAAGGGCAAGACGAACATAGTCAAACTCAAAAACGGCCTGACTATTCTCATCAAGGAAGATGACCGCTTTCCACTGGTCAATGTCCGGCTCTACGTCCACGCCGGAAGTGCTTACGAAACTCCCAAGATCGCAGGCATAAGCCATCTCCTTGAACACATGGTCTTCAAGGGAACTGAGAAGCGTGGCCCGGGCGAAACAGCCCGCGAGATCGAATCCGTTGGCGGCAGCATGAACGCGGCCACCAGCTTTGATTATACTGTCTATTATGTGGAAGTGCCGGAAGACAAATGGTCGCTCGGACTCGATGTGGTGACAGACATGGCGTTCAAAGCAGCCATCGACCCGACAGAGCTTGAAAGCGAAAAGAAAGTCGTCATCAAAGAACTGGAACGCGGTGAGGACACGCCCGGCAACAAGCTTTTCAAGACCTTGCAAGGCATGGTCTGGAACGACACCAGCTATGAATGGCCGATCATCGGCACACGCGAGACCGTCCTGTCTTTCTCGCAAAAGGACATCCGCGACTATATCGCCAAATTTTACCAGCCCCAGTCCATGCTGCTGGCCGTGGTCGGCAAGGTTGACCCGGATCAGGTACTGGCCGAGGCCGAAAGGCTGCTCGGCTCCCTTGAAAACACCAGACCTGTCACCCCGCCCGAAACCATCGCCATTCCGGAAATCGGCGCAGGGCCCCGCGTGGTCAAGCTGACCGGCAAATGGAACAAGGTCTACATGGGCGCAGCCTTCCCGATCCCGCACGGCTCTTCTGCCAAGATGGCCGGGCTGGAACTGCTCGCTCACCTGCTCGGCGGCGATGACACGTCCCGGCTCTACAGAAAATTCAAATACGAAAAACAGTTGGTGGACGATATATCCGTCTCCCCTCTCTCCCTTGAGCGCGGCGGGATGCTCTATATTCACGCCACCCTCGACGTGGACAAGGTGGAAGAATTCTGGACCGAACTCATGGCCGAAATGGCAACCTTTGATCCCGCAAATTTCACTGACCGCGAAATCGAAAGCGGACGGCTGAATATAGAGGATTCCCTGTTCCTGACCAAGGAAACCCTGTCCGGCATGGCGAGCAAGCTCGGCTACTTCCAGTTTTTCGAGAACGGGGAAGAAGCAGAAAAGAATTACCTCTTCTCCCTGAACCAGGTGACAAGGGAAGAGATGAAAACCTTGTATGATGAGTACATCCGCCCTGATCAACTAGCTCTCTGCGTGCTCGTGCCTGAGGAAAACGGCGTGTCCGAAGAAAACCTCACGGCCATCACCGAAGCCAAATGGCCGGTAGCGAACAACATCAGGAAAAAGAAAGGAGTTGTCGAAGCGACAACCGATACGGAAATAGAATTGCCCGGCGGCAGCAAGCTCGTGCTCCTGCCTGACACGACCATGCCCTACACCGCCATCAGCGTGTACTGGACCGGCGGCGATGGCGAACTCACCCCGGATCAACAAGGTCTGGCCGCACTGACTGCCAAGGCCCTAACTCGCGGCACCATAAAAATGTCGGCCACCGAAATTCAGGATTTCCTGTCAGATCACGCAGCAAGCATCGGCTCGACCGCAGGCCGCAATGTCTTTGCTCTGGAAGCCAAGTTCCCCACAAGGTTCACGGACCAGATATTGCCGCTGATGCGCGATACCCTGACCTCACCGGCCTTTGATAAGGAAGAAATCAACCGCTCCAAGCAGGACCAGATTTCAGGAATCAAACGGCGCGAAGATCGCCCTCTGGGTCTCGCCTTCCGCCACCTGTTCCCGTTCCTGTATAAAACCGGTCCCTACGCCCTGCTCCATCAGGGTACACCTGAGGAAGTTGAGGCGTTCACCACATCCGATCTCATGCGCTTCTGGGGCAGGCAGTCCATGCAGCCCTTTGTCATTGCCGTTTGCGGCCAGTTCGACAAGGATGTCATCGAAACTTTTGCCTCGGACCTTGCCAAAACCATGACCGCGCCCGGCAACGGCTACCAGTTCACCACCCCAACGTGGAACACCGAGCATGAAAGAACCATGCATTTGCCGGACCGCAACCAGTCGCACATGCTGATGATCTTTCCCACGCCGGGCAAAACGGACATGGAAGCATCATCCGAACTGGAACTACTCAAGGCTGCCCTGTCCGGCCAATCCGGCTTGCTCTTCCGCGACCTGCGAGACAAGCAGGGGCTGGCCTATACTGTCACGGCAATGCTGTGGCAGAGCCGCAACACCGGATTCATCGCCCTTTACATCGGCACCAGTCCGGACAAGGTGGACAAATCGCTGGAAGGTTTCAAGACGGTACTGGCCGAACTGGCTGCGACACCACTCCCCGAAGAGGAATTGGAACGCGCCCGAAACATCCTGGTCGGCGATTACTATCAGGAACACCAGTCCCTTTTATCCCGCAGCCGACAGGCGGCCAGCCTCATGGTCCGCGGTTTTGACCGGGATTTCGAGCAAAAGCTGATAGACAAGGCAAAGACAGTAACACCGGAAGAAATCCAGGAACTCGTCAAAAAGTATCTGGACCCGGAAAAAGCATACCTCATGACAGTCACACCGTAACAAACTTGAAAGGCCGGAGTTCAACACTCCGGCCTTTCAACTTGTTCACTTCACACTCATTTCATCCCGGACTTGCCCAACTACCCGCTGTGCGTTACAAATCTGTAGCGCAGATTATTACACAAACCGAGGATATATCGCATGGCTCTCATATTCGGCTCTACCAAAAGGCAGGGTGCCCCCAGAGAAGACGTCAGGAACGATCATCGTCTGGATCTGGCCAAAGATATGTACATGGCCGGAAAAATAAAAATCATGACCACTGAAACTGTCCCGGGACGCGAAATACTCTCCGCCTTCGGCCTCATCGTCTGCCGAAGCTATATTTTCGACAACGCCTTTTACGGTCTCATGGCTCAGGCCATAGACGTCAACGCTGATGCCATCATCGGCTACCACGAGTCAGTCGCCTTCCACCCCGAAGGAGACAAGTACTATTCATGCTACGGAACCGCTGTCAGAATGAAAAAAGTCAAATAAGACTGCCGTAAAAGATACCAATATCCCTGCCAGTGACTCCCCCCACGGACTCGCTGCCGCCTGAATCGAATTCCTGGGATCGCAGGGAAATATCTGGGACGCACAAAAGGATATGCTCGCCGACACACTCAGAGCCGTGACAACGCGCATCCTCTTCTCTTTCACAAAAACAAAAGCAAACGAACTGGATTAATCCCGCAGACCCAACCTCCGGTCCGTCAGCAGCAGGTCCGCGATGGTCAGAGCCATCATGGCCTTGAGCACCGGATTGATGCGCGGAATGGCAACAATATCATGCCTGCCTCCGATGGTGATGGTGGTGGCCTCTCCAGAAGTGGTGATCGTATCCTGAACCTTGGAAATGGACGGGATAGGCTTGATATAGGCACGCGCCACAATATCCTGCCCCGAAGCAATACCGCCAAGGATACCACCTGCATTGTTTGAGGCAAATCCGTCAACCCCGATGGGGTCGTTATTTTCGCTGCCGAGCAGACGAGCCGCCCGTATACCGGAACCGATCTCCACACCCTTTACTGCGCCGACCGACATGAGAGCGTAAGCCAGCCGCGCATCAAGCTTGTCAAAAACCGGCTCACCCAATCCGGCAGGAACTGACACGGCACGAACTTCGACCACACCGCCAAGGGTCTCACCCTGGGATTTCACTTCCCTGATACGCTCGTCCCATTTGGCCGGAGTATCAGGGTCTGCGCTGAAATACGGACGCTCCTGCGCACCCTCATACTCGATTGTTCCTACAGGGATACCGCCCAATTCAACAGTATAGGCATAGATGGCAATACCCTCGGCCCGGAGAAATTCCTGGGCAATGGCCCCGCCCGCCACGCGGGAAACAGTCTCCCGCCCGGAAGAACGTCCGCCGCCGCGGTAATCGCGGAAACCAAACTTGGCATTGAAGGTAAAATCGGCATGACCGGGACGGAAGACATCCTTGATCTTGGAATAATCCTTGGAACGATGGTCGGTATTCGCGATGTAGAACCCGATGGGCGTCCCCGTGGTAACGCCCTCGAAAACACCGGACTGGATTTTTACCAAATCAGCTTCCTTGCGGGCAGTGGACGCAAGCCCCCCCTGTCCTGGTTTGCGGCGATCAAGTTCGAGCTGAATGATGCTCTCATCAAGAGGAATTCCAGCAGGGCAGCCGTCGATGACGCCTCCCAGCCCCGGGCCGTGGGATTCACCAAAGGTAGTCAACCGAAAAATATTGCCTAAGCTGCTGCCACTCATGATAACTCCATGAATTTTCTCATTAATCATACCACCAACTCTATTAAAAGAACCGCTGCAATCACCTTGATTTTTTGTATCCGATCCTGTCCGCAGATTCCATCATCTTCAAAGCAGGAGACCAATTTCAGTTGCAGCATGCTCCACAACATCATCAAGACTCAACTGCGGCAACACGATATCAGCACAACCGACGTAAAGCGACTCACGTTCGGACAAAATTTCCCGCACCTCATCAACAACAGACTTACCGGTCAGGGAAGGCCGCTGGGCCTCATTGGGATCACTCATGAGCCGCCGGGCGAGTTCTTCAGGGTCTGTCTTTAGATACAGCGTAATGCCGGTTTTCAAAATATCACGATTTTTTTCGCGCAGGACGATACCGCCACCGCAACCGACAACACGAACACCTTCGCAGACCACTCGTCCAAGAATCTCGGTTTCACGGTCCCTGAATGCGTCCCACCCATTTTCTTCCACGTATTCGGCTATCTCCATATTCACGGAATCCACCAGAGCGTGATCAGTATCCACAAAATCAAGGCCGAGCCGCTTGGCCAGTCCGCGTCCCACGCTGGTCTTGCCGCAGGCTCGCGGGCCGATGAGAAAGATATTCCGTTTTACTTGCATGGCCCAGACCGTAGTGGAAAAAACGATCACCTTCAATGCCTGATCTCTTGCCAGCTTTGCAATTGGCTAAATACTTGATAGATTCGCCATCATATCGAACTCAAATGAAGGAACAAATATGAAAACCGCCATCTTCGGATTCTCCGGGTCCGGCAAGACCGACCTTTTCGCAGCATTGGCCGGTGCCTCCGCAGCCGCAGCAGGCAACCGCGCCATGGTCAAGGTCCCGGACAAACGCCTTGATCCACTCATCGCGCTCTTCAATCCGAAAAAAATCACCTACAGCGAAATAGAATATCTCGATATCCCCGGCGGTGGCGGCAAGGGTGCCGGTCTTGGTGAGCGCGTTCTCAACGCAATCCGCCCCTACGACTGTTTCATCGGTGTACTCGATGCTTTTTCCGGCATGAACGATCCCAAGCAGCAATGGCAGGCCATCGAAGCCGACATGATGATCGCGGACATGGCCGTCATCGAAAAACGTCAGGAAAAACTCGCTGCCGACAAGAAAAAGAACAAGACCCTCGTGGACCCCAAGGAAGAAGAGGCATTGGCACAAGCCATGGCTGTGCTTGAAAAAGAACTGCCACTCAGGGCCGATGACAAAGTCGCCAGCCTGCCCGAACTCAAAGGATACAAATTCCTCTCCGCCTGCCCGGTACTCTACGCATGGAACTGCCCTGAAGGAGAAGAGGAAGACGTGGCCCTTCCCGACGATGCCCCAAGCATGACCCATATCGCCGTCTCCGCAAAGCTAGAGAGCGAACTAGCCGAGATCGACGACCCCGAAGAAAAGGCCATGTTCATGGCGGACCTCGGTATCAAGGAATCAGCTCTGGACAAGGTCATTGTCAAAACCTATGCGCTGCTCGGACTCATTTCATATCTCACGGCAGGCGAAGACGAATGCCGGACATGGCCCCTGCGCGAAGGCTCCACCGCGCCTCAGGCCGCTGGTGTCATTCACACCGATTTCGAGAAAGGATTCATCCGGGCAGAAGTCATCGGCTATCAGGACTTTATCGAAGCCGGAGATTTCAAGAAGTGCAAAGAGCTTGGCCTCGCCCGCCTTGAAGGCAAACAATACATCGTTAAAGACGGTGATATCATTGAATTTAGATTCAACGTCTAGCAAATGGCCAATGCTCTCAGAGAATGGCCCTATTGAATAATCCTCATCTTTTCCTTGCATTTGCGATAAGTAGTAATTATTATCCAGCCATGAGTGATACAAATGAGACTACCATATACCGTGAGGTTGCCATCGAGCTGGGCGATTGCCGCTCCTGCCAAGGCTGTACCGAAATGAATCCCGACATCTTTGAATGGGACGAGGTACTTGATATGCCTTTTGTCTGCCGCTCAAAGGTAACGGAAGAAGAAGTTCGGGACATCGTCAACTGCTGCCCTGAAGGCTGCATAATCTTCGTGGATTGCTAGGGTGAGACGATGCCTCCGGCGGCTGGGGAAGGGGAGGAAAAACCCCTTTGAAAAGGGGTCTTTCCTCCCCTTCCCCAGACCCCATCCCTTTCTTTTCCCTAAACTTTCTATATACGCATTCGCGTGAATCGAGGCACTCATCCATTTCTTCTTTCGCGCAATACGTTTTTGATTAAGTCTATTTCAAAGAAAAAGGCTATAGGGTAATCATCCCCCACCTATGCTTTCTCAGGCATGGGTGGTAACGTGCAGGACTCGCTACAGCAGGTCCCGTACAAAAAACCGCAGTAGGCGTGAAATACCCGCGTCTGCCGCTCCCGCTGCTCGGCTGTCAGCGGCTTGATATCGGCATCCTTCACCATCTTCAGGAGGTCTTCCCAGTCCGGGAGGGCCTTCATTCCATGGGCGACAACATCGCCCGTCCTGACATCCATGAGCGATGCGTTCATGGTGTCCGTGATCAATGCAAATGCGACCGGCCCGCCGTCAACCAATCGCCCGGCACACACTGTCTCGCGCTCATAGCTTCCGACTTCTCCCGAACAAAATATGACGACAAAAATGGGTTTGTCAGCTTCATCATAGACCACGTAATCAAGCGGACGTTCAAATTCTTCGCCATCCACTGAATATGCCAGTTTTACCTTGGCTTTGATCTGCTCCTTTGGAAATCCCTTCTCCTCAACAAGAAGCCTGCCAAGGGCCTGACGAAACTCCTCAAAGGTCGTTTCATCAATATCTTCACCGGTCAGGTAATCCCGAAGTGTTCCGCCCAGACTTGTTTCATGCATAGGCCTTCCCCCTACTTCTCAACATATGCCACAGATAAAGTATCGTCTACCCAAGTTCATTACTTTATCAACACCGCATGCAAATTGCTGTTTTCAAGGTTAAGTGGCTCTAAAACTCCAATCATTTGCCATCACACGAGATTTCAAAATATTGTACAAAAAAAGGGCGGAAGCATCAGCTTCCACCCTTTCAGATTGTTTATTGTATCTGCCTAATGCAAGACACTTGGGGCAATGCCATACAAGCTCTTGCCTGCGTCAATAGCGAAGTTGAACAGCGGAGCCGGGATCAGGCCGACAATCAGGACTGCGGCTGCGAGCATACCCGCACCAACAGAAGAGAACCAGCTCGTATCAGGCGCAGCCGTCAATTCCGGGGTCGCATCTTCGGTGAAGGCGTGTCGGAACAGGCCCAGATAATAGTAGATGGCGATGGCGGAGTTCAACACCAGCACGATGACCAGCCAGTTATAGCCGTGTCCCCATGCCGAGGTGATCAGGAAGAACTTGCCCATAAAGCCCATGGTCGGCGGCAGGCCAACCAGAGCGAATGCACCAATTGCCAGGGAAAAGGCCAGAACCGGTGCTCTCTTGTACAGACCGTTCAGATCACTGATCTGAAGGTTACGCCCATCCGAGGCCACTCGACTGACAATCCAGAAGACCAACAGGTTCATGAGCAGGTATGCCAGAGCATAAAAGGCGGCAGCTCCCAGACCTTCGGCTGTTCCACTGACCAGACCGACCATAATGTAACCGGCATGGGCAACAGATGAAAAACCAAGCAAACGCTTGAGGTCTGTCTGAGCCAGTGCAGAGAGGTTACCAAAGGTCATGGACAATGCGCCGAGTACGGCCAGAAGCGTGGTTATTTCCAGTCCTGGCTTCAAAAGAACGGCCAGACGGATAAGGATAACGATTGCACCCAGTTTGGGCAGTGTTGCCACAAATGCGGCGGTTTCGTTGCTCGCTCCCTGATAGACATCCGGGCACCAGAAATGGAACGGGAAGAGTGCCAGCTTGAAGAACATGCCAACCAGGAACAGGCTCAAGCCAACAACAGCCATGGGCTGATCGGCAAAGACCCAGGACTTGGTCATCAGTTCCGCAATGTACGTGGTGTGCTGGCTGGCCATGATGTAGGACAAGCCGTACAAGGCCAGAGCCGTGGCAACCGCGCCGAACAGAATATACTTGATACCGGCTTCTGCCGCGCCCTTGTGCTTGGCACGCAACGGAATGATCGCATACATGCTGTAGGAGGCCAGTTCCAGAGCCAAATAGACAGTGATAAGCTCAACCGAGGAGGCGAGCAGCATCAGTCCCAGGGTGGAAAAACCAAGCAGCATGAAGTAATCCGCACGTTTGCCTTCCTCAAGGGTCGACTGGCGTGTGGAGTTAAGCACGGTCACAAAGAAACCGAATGCGATGGCGATTTTGAAGAACTGGGACATCATGTCAACTTTGTAGACATCCCAGAACATGAGGCCATGCAAATTATAACCGGTCATGGTGACAAAGAAACCGAGTCCGGCCCCGAAAGGCAGCCACTTTTCGACTACAGGTTTCCATTCTCGGCTGCCCAGGCTTTGAATCATCAAAACCAGGACCAGACCGAAGAAGTACATTTCCGGGACAACCAGAGTGAGATCAAAATTCACGTCTGCAACTCCCTATTTCTTTTCTGCCAGGACACCGAAGATGTCGTTGGCAGCGGTTTGCATTGGTTGCTCGGTTTCCACATGGGCGACCTTGCGCTTATCGAAATCATCCAAGAGATTCTCGACGGACGGTCCCATTATCTTGAAGATAAATCCGGGATTCAGACCAATGTACAGCACGAACACCGCAGGGATGCTCAGGAATATCCATTCACGAGCATTCAAATCCTTCCAGTTCGATGCCGTCGAAGGCTGGCCCCAGGCCAACTTCAAGGAGACACGGAACATGTAGGCTGCTGCCAGCAATGCGCCGGGTACACAGAGCATACCTATCAAAAGAGAGTGCTCAAATGCGCCGATAAAGACGAGAATCTCACTCACGAACCCATTGGTTCCGGGGAAACCCAAAGAAGCCAGGGCAAAGAGCCCCCAGAAGAACATGAAGCCGGGCATGTATTTGCCAAGGCCCATGTTATCGCTCATCTCCCTGCTATGACTGCGCTCGTACAACGTGCCGATCATCATGAACATTGCACCTGTAACGATACCATGGTTGAGCATCTGGAACAGAGCACCTTCCACGCCGTGCAGGTTGAACAGGAATATTCCCAAGGTAACAAAACCCATATGGCCCACCGAAGAGTAGGCGATAAGTTTCTTGATATCAGTTTGGCCCAGTGCAATGGCACCGCCGTAGATAATGGATACGATTGATATCGCAATCATCATCGGGGCAAAGTACTCACTGGCAGCCGGGGTCAACGGCAGACAGAAGCGGAGGAAACCATAGGTTCCCATTTTCAGCAGGACTGCCGCCAGTATGACGGAACCAGCCGCAGGAGCCTGAACGTGCGCTGCGGGAAGCCATGTGTGGAACGGGAACATGGGAACCTTGATGGCAAAGGCCAGAGCCATTGCCAGGAAAACCCAGAACTGGAAATCAAAGCTGAAGGTCATTTGCATGAGTTCAGGAATGGCAAAGGTGCCGCCCGTAATCCTGAAGGCAACGATGGCCGCCAAAAGCAGGGTCGAACCAGCCAGCGTGTACAGGAAGAACTTCAATGAAGCATATTTCCTGTCGTCGCCACCCCAGACCGCAATAAGCAGATACATGGGGATGAGCATCGCTTCCCAGAACACATAGAACAGGACCAGATCCAGGGCGCAGAAGACGCCAAGGACCGCAGAGGTCATGAACAGCAAACAGAAGTGAAATTCCTTCACGCGCTTGCCGATGTATGTCCAGGAACTCATGACGCACAGTGGCAGCACAGCCAAAGTCAGCCAGATCATGAGAATGCTGATGCCATCAACGCCGAGGTAATATTCCAGGCCCCATTGGTGGACCCAGTCCATTCTTTCCACGAACTGAAAGTCTGCGTTAGGTGTATAGAAGAAGGTCGGCACAGCAAGCAGCAACTCGATGATGGACACCGCCATGGTGTACATCCTCACAACCTGCGGAGCCCGCAGGAAGAAGAGTCCGCATGCCGCGACGAGCGGGAACAGGATCAATATTGTTAGTACCGGATATCCGAAGTCCAAAACTTGCTCTCCTTAGATTGTCCGGCTTAGCCGAAGTACCATACAAGGGCGAAAATACCCAAGCCGAGGACGGCTGCCATCGCCAGATAATCCTGCAAACGAGCAGTCTGGACCTTGGCCCCTGCCCTGCCGAGATTTCTGACGGTGTAGGCACTGCCATCCACCACAGTATCAATACCCTTCTTGTCAAACCAGGAAGTGATGCTTCCGGTTTCAAGAAGTGTCCGCAAACCGACAAACCTGTAGACCTCGGTCCAGACATCATCAACCTTGGAAATCGGCCAGCAGAAGACGCGCATTGTGACGCGACCGATGAGGCGGTAGAACCAATCGAAATCCAGATTGAGCTTTGCATGGGGAACGATGATCTTGCGAGTCAGGTAGAATGCCAGACCAGAGAAGCCGAGCAACAGACCCGAGTTGAGAACCTTATCAAGAGTCCAGGGATGGAACACATGTTCCACCGGATAAGGCAGGTAGCGGTACAGCATTTCCGGGTACAGGCCCTGAGCAATACAGAGCGAACCGCAAATGGCCATACCAACATACATGTTGACAGGCAGAGGCTTGACCTCACCCGTATATTCCTTCTTACCGCCCCAGAACGCGAAGTACGGAAGCTTGATGCCAACGGATATGAATGTTCCGACAGCCGCGATCTCCATCCCCAGAGCCAGGAACGGATGGTGGGCCATGGCCGCACCTGCAATGGTCATGGTTTTGGAGATAAAGCCGTTGAAACCGGGCATACCGGAGATGGACAGGGCCGCGATCATGTACAGAACCATGACCCAGGGCAACTTGTAGGCCAGACCTCCGAGCTTATTCAGCTTGGCAGTACCAACCGCGTACAGGATTGCGCCGGTTCCCATGAACAGAAGACCCTTATAAAGGATATGGGCATAGGCGTGAGCCACTGCGCCATTCATGGTCATGGCTGTTCCGATGCCGATACCCGCCACCATGTATCCCACCTGGGATACGATGTGATATGACAGAATTCGTCTCGCGTTGTTTTCTATGCACGCGTACAGCACTCCGAAAACCGCCATGCAGGTACCGGCGATGGCCAGGACTTCCCATCCGGCAAATCCTCTGGCAAGTACGTATACTGCAGTTTTGGTGGTGAATGCACACATGAAGACCGCACCGGCGATGGAGGCGCGGGGATATGCGTCAGGCAGCCAGGCATGCAGCGGCACGACAGCGGCGTTGACGCAGAATCCGAGAAGGATAAGCCAGTCGTAGTACATGGCATCAGCGGGATTGACTCCGACAAATGCGAAACTTCCGGTGGCCTTGTATTTGAGCAACAACCCAGCCAGCAGGAACAACCCGCCGACAGTGTGATACATGAAGTACCTGAAGCCTGCGCCGACCGATTCTTTGGTGCGGGCCTGCCAGATCAGGAATGTGGAGCCGATGCTCATCAGTTCCCAGAACAGGAAGACCGTCAGCAGATCGCCGGCAAAGACGCAGCCGAAGCCACCAGCCACGTAGAGGGAACCACAAATGTAGTGTCCTTTATCCTCTACATGCATGCCGTAGATTGTACCGATAATCGCGATGACCGCAAAAACCTGACCGAAGACGATGGACAATTTGTCCACGCGTCCCAGAATCAGGGCTTGATCCAAGTATTCGATGGTACCGTACATGCCATGGTCGACAGTCATAATGCTGGCGAGCGCCAGAATGGGAGCAACCAACGCCAAAGCGCCGCGGAATGCCTTGTTCAGCCACAGACTTGTGGGAATGAACGGCACCAGCAGGGCCAAAGCGAGGAATCCCATGGAGGGATGGTAGAAACTAATCTCCATAGTAGTCCTCCTTCCGGGCTATGAACGGCTGTACAATTTTTTTCATGATGATGACCATGCCGAGACCGACGAAGAGACCGAAGGCTGCAAAGAACCCAGGATACTCATCGAGGTGCCAGAAATGGCCGTGATGCGAATAGATAACGAAGTTAAGTAACACCAACACCGCCAGTACGGCGAAGAAGATGATCTTCAAAGTCTTCGTATTTTCGCTCATTTTAGCGAAGAGTCCGCCTAATCCTTGTTGACTCATATATACCCCCCTAGAACTTGCCGAGAATGTTGACGAAGTTCAGGAATGTCTGCGGATACAGACCCAAGAACACAGAGATGGTGGCCGTAATACACAGCGGAATAACCATGGTCAATGCAGCGCCCTCGGAGTAGTTGCCAGCGGCAACTTCCGGTGACGGTTCCTTAAAGAAGGCGCGGTACAAAATGGGTACAAAGTAACCCGCATTGAGCGCCGTACTCAGGAGCAGCATGATCAGAAGCGGCCATTGATTGGCATCAAGGGTGCCGTTGATCAGATACCATTTGGAAACGAATCCACAGACCGGCGGCATGCCGATCATTGAGAGGGATGCGATACCAAAGGCACCGAATGTCCACGGCATCTTGCGGCCCAAGCCGTCCATGAGGCTGATCTTCTTCATGTGCGCGACAACATAGATTGCGCCGGCGCCCATAAAGAGTGTGATCTTGGAAAAGGCGTGGTGAGCGATGTGCATGACACCACCCTGTACCGCCGAATCCACCAGCAGCGTGACACCGAGTACGATGTACGAGAGCTGGGCCACAGTGGAGTAAGCCAACCGTGCTTTAATATCATCTTTAGTCAGTGCGATGAATGAAGCCGTCACCAGCGTGAAGCCGGCGATATAGGCTGTTCCATGCGCCATACTGATGTCGCCGAGCATTGAGCCCGGTACACCAATAAATATCTGACTCATGGTCAACGTGCCTGCGGTCTTGGTACCGAATACTGAAAGGACGATACGACAGACACAGAAGACACCGGCCTTAACAACGGCCACTGCGTGCAGCAAGGCCGAAACCGGTGTGGGCGCGACCATGGCTGACGGGAGCCAGTTATGGAACGGCATCAGTGCGGCTTTACCAACACCGAAGATATACAGCCAGTAAGTCAATACGACCAGTCTGGGATGCTCGGCCACAACTGCATCGGTGAACATTCCGTTGACGATGTCCGCCAGGTGGAAGTCCAGGTTACCGACGAGTACGTAGGTGAGCACCATTGCGGGCAGAAGGAAGAGCTTCGACGTACCCATAAGGTAGACGATGTACTTGCGTGCGCCCATTTTGGCATCTGCGTCTTCGTGGTGATAGACCAGCGGGTAGGTGAATACGGTGATCACTTCGTAGAAGAGATAGAGCGTAAACACGTTGGCCGAGAAGGCCACGCCGATGGCACCGAAAATGGCAACGGCGAAGCATACATAATAGCGAGTCTGGGCGTGTTCGTCCAAAGTTCGCATGTAACCAATGTTATAACTTGTAACCAGGAACCAGAGGAACGGTGCAATCAGGGCGAAGACCATGCTCAGGCCATCAGCAGCGAACGCGATAGTGATTCCGGGTAATATTGTTGTCACATGGAAGTACCAGACATCCCCGTTGAGGACGGCTGGTGCTAGTGACAACACACAGGCAAACGTTACTGCGGCAGCGATAAAACTGACAGCCTCACGTTTGTTTTCATCTTTTCTCAGCAGCCAGACAAAGAGCGGTGCGATCAGTGTAATCACCACCGGCAGCAGAATCCGGGCGCTTTCTATTGTAACCCCGTTCATCATAGCTAGTCCTTCAAGGTAGTGATGTCACTAGTTTGAGCGGAACCGAACCGCTTGGCTACAACCACAATGATTGCCAGCACGATAGTGGCTTCGGCTGCCGCAAGGCCCATGACGAACAGGGTACCGAGCTGGCCGAGAACCGCATCATATTCCGTGAGCTGGGCGGCTGCCACCATAGACAGGCCCGCGCCGTTGAGCATCAGCTCTACACAGATCAGCATGCCGACAAGGCTTCTCCGCTGAGTCAGGCCGAAAAGGCCCGCGCACAACAGGATCAGCGCAACAATTTGATAGAGGGTCAGTGCACTCATCTACTTATCCCCTCCATTTTTCAGGCCCCTCTTCTCCCAAGTCAACAACACGGCGCCGGACATGGCGACCATGAGGATGACTGAGATCAGTTCAAAGGGCAGAAAGTACGAGCCCAGAAGCCCCGCACCCAATTGCTTGATAGTTACCTCAGTGGGAACCGCGATGGATTCCACCGGCTTGGTCAAGACTAACCATCCGAGGATGGCTGCCGGAGCGATAGTCGCTGCCAGACCAAGCACATAGGTCTTCATGGGAGCCTTAGCCCCTTCATCGCCACCTTTCTCTGCGCGTGTCAGCATGACCGCGAAGAAGATGAGTACGGAGACCGCACCCACATAGATGAGCAACTGCATGAAGGCCATAAACGGCGTTGCCAGCAGCATATACATTCCGGACACACCAACGAGGGTCGTAATCAACCCCACAAGGGCGCGAACCAGACTGGAGCTGGAAACGGCGAGTATGGACCCGGCCAAAATGACGAGCGTATACACGCCAAATGCGACATTTGCCATTACTTCCATATTAAGCCTCCTTCTCTGCCGCAGCCGGTTCGGCTTCGGTTTTGGGAGCTGGGGCCGAAACGGATACTTCCGTGGCCTGCTCCTTGAGCCGGGCGAGAAGATCAAGTTTGAATTCTTCCCTGTTATTAGCAACCCAATAGATATTATTGGAGAACCTTAAAGCGCCAGGTGTACAGTGATCAATACAGGTGCCACACAAGCTGCACAGAGAGAAATCATATGCAAACAATGCAGGATTCTTGGGAGCCTTAGGTTTGACAACCTTTTCTCCAGCTTCCTTGGCAGCAGCCATGGCCGCTTCCTGCTCGGGCGTGATCTTAGGTTTAGGCTGTTTGACTACTTTCAAACAATTACTCGGACAGTTGGTCACACACATCATGCATGAGATGCACTTTGGCATGGCCGGATCATTGGGCTTACCGACTAACTCGATATGCCCGCCGAATGTCTTCAGATTCTCGTCGTCGATGACTTCGCGGGGGTAATGGACGGTGATCAGGGGTTTACAAAAGTATTTACCCGTGATTTTGAGCCCGACCATCAAGCTCCAGCAGTCGAGAATCGGCTGTATTACATTATCTCTGAATTTACCCATATCTCGACCCCTACAGCTTCACGATGAGCGCGGTTGCCAACAGGTTGAATGTAGCCAGAGGCAACAACCACTTCCAGTTGAGATTGAGGAGTTGATCGAACCTGACGCGGGGAAAGGTCCAACGGGCCCAGATCATGAAGAACAACAGCGAGTAGGTCTTGAGGAGCATCCACCACCAGCCTTCGATACCGGGGATAGGTCCGTGGAACCCGCCCAGGAAGAGGACTGAACAGATGGAGCACATGGCGACCATGTAGCCGTATTCTGCCATGAAGAAGAGGCCGAAGCCCATGGATGAATATTCGGTGTGGAAACCGGCGGTCAGTTCGGACTCAGCTTCTGCGAGGTCGAACGGTGCGCGGTTAGTCTCACCGAACATTGCTATAATGAAGATAATGAAGGCCAGCGGCTGTTTGAACAAGTTCCAGTCCCAGATGTATCCTGCTTGCAGATCAGTAATCACGGAGAGGTTCAGGGAGCCGGTCATAAAGGAAATGGCCAGCACGGTCAGCAGCAGCGGAATCTCATAGGCAACGGTCTGTGCAACAGCACGGGCCGCGCCGAGAACGCCCCATTTGTTATTGGATGCCCAACCAGCCAGGATAACGGCCAAGCCGTTGAAGCTGGAAAAGGCGAGGATAAGCAGCAAGCCGAGGTTCACTTCCATGCCGATGACGCTGGGGCCGTACGGGATGGGCATGAAGAGCAGCATCACTGGAATCATGGACAGGATCGGAGCGAGCCAGAAGAGGATCTTATCCGAGTTGTCCGGTGTCAGGAGCTGTTTGCTCATGAGCTTCAAGCCATCAATAAGCGGCTGAAGCATGCCATGGTAACCGACTTCATAGGGACCGGGTCTACGCTGGATGTGGCCTGCGAATTTACGTTCGCAGTAGACCAATACAAGAGCATTGAGCGCCACCCAGACAATAGAAGCCACAGCTCCTATGAGGAGGTTGATTAGTATCGTTGGTATTTCAAACATTGATTACCCTACCTGTCCAGTTCCGGAATAATAAGGTCCAGGCTACCCAACACCGCAACTGCGTCAGCCAGAATCATGCCCGTAGAGCACTCGGCAAACGCGTTCATGTTGGAAAAGCCCGGGGCGCGCAATTTGATGCGGTACGGAATCTTGGTTCCGTCAGACACGGTATAGATACCGATCTTGCCGCGACCACCTTCAGTATTGAAGTACGCTTCACCCGCCGGCGGTTTCATGGAGGGCTTGGGAGCCTTCTTCATGATGTGACCACCTTCTGCACTGTCGAGCTGCTCAAGGGCCTGCTCGATAATGCGCAAGCTCTGCTCCATTTCAGCAACACGGACGTGGTAACGTCCTGCCGAACAACCAGAAGTCTGCGTGGGGATATCAAAGTCGAAGCGGTCGTAGACCGAATACGGTTCATCTTTGCGTACGTCATAAGCAACGCCTGCTCCACGAAGGACAGGACCGGTGCAACCGTAACGGCGACACATGTCCTCGTCGATGATGCCCACACCTTCGATACGACGACGGAGAATCAAGTTCTCTGTGACGAGATCGTGGTACATGGGCAATCTCTCGCGGAAATGCGGGATGAATGCTTTTATAAGTTCGATGCACTTGTCATCGAAGTCCATCTGTACGCCGCCGACACGGAAATTGGAGTAGGTCAACCGAGAAGCCGAAGGCCTCTGCAGGAGATCCAGTATCATTTCACGATCGTCGAACGCGTACATGATGGGAGTAAACGCGCCAAGGTCAAGGATGTAAGCACCCCACCAGAGAAGGTGAGAAGTGAGGCGGTTGAACTCGGTCATAATGACCCGCAGATATTCTGCGCGTTCAGGCACCTCTATGCCCATCAGTTTTTCGACTGCGCCCACGTATGACCAATTCCAGGCCATAGCGTGTCCGTAGTCGACGCGGCCCATGTTGGGGATGAATCCACCCCACGTCTGAGTCTCGCCCATTTTTTCATGCATGCGGTGCAGGTAGCCCAGTACGGGCTCAGCCCGAACGATGTATTCACCGTCCACTTCAATAACGATTCGCAGTACACCGTGTGTCGACGGATGCTGCGGACCCATATTGATGATCAGGGTTCCGTCCTGCTTCGCGGCCTCGAACTTCTGGGTGTAGAAATCACCCTTCATCTGTTCCATATTTTGGTAAGCCGACATAAACTCTCAGTCCGGTTTATATACCGACCGGGTGCCCCGGCCTACGCATCGGAGGCCTCCGAGGCCTCCGCTTCCGCGAACAATTCTTCTATTTCCTTGTTACAGGAAATAATCTCGCCCAGATCCAGGACGTCCTTGATGGACTTGCGGACCTTGGCGGTTTTTACCAACGGATGAACATCCACATCCTCGGCATCCATCAGCAGAGGCACGAGATTGGGGTTGTTCTCGAAATTGATGCCGTGGAAGTCGCGGGTTTCCCGCTCATGCCACTCGGCACCATCGAAAATCGAAGCGATGGACGGCACAGACGGATTGTCCTTGGACAGGAGAACCCGAAGCGTGACGCGCTCGTCGATATTCCATCGGTTGAAATGATAGAGCACTAAAAACCCCTCTTCGAAGTCCATAGCAAGGACGTCTTCGAGGGAATACTCGGCTTCGTAAAGCTTCTGGGCAGCTTTAACGATCTGACCTGGGGCCAGGAAGATAGACCAGACGTGTCCCGTCTTGCCTTGATCCTGCTTGGCCACACACTGGGTGGTGATACCTTCAAGCACTTGAAGCATGGGCTAGCTCCCCACTTCGGCAGCCACAGGCCACCAACGCTTGCCGGTGATCTCCCGCTGCAACTGGAAGAAACCCTCTAGGAGCGCTTCCGGTCTGGGCGGGCAACCCGGTACGTACACATCAACGGGGATGATGTTATCAACACCTTCGACCACGTTGTAGTTGTCCTTGATCTTGAACGGTCCACCGGAGATGGCGCAGTTACCCATAGCGATGACCCACTTGGGCCCGGGCATCTGTTCGTACAGTCTGACGACTGCGGGTGCCATCTTCTTGGTCACGGTTCCCGCGACGATCATGACGTCAGCCTGACGCGGCGACGGACGGAAAACTTCCGCGCCGAAGCGAGCCATGTCGAACCGTGCCATACCGGTCGCCATCATTTCGATAGCGCAGCAGGCAAGTCCGAACGTCATGGGCCACAGGGACATGGACCGACAGATGTCGAGAATGTCCTGAGCCAGTTCGATATTGACAATGGGCGGATCCATGTGGTGTCCGCACGCCGTCAACATCTCTTTTTGGACTACTGAATCTTCCGCGGCCATGTAAACACCCCTTTCGCCCAGAAGTAGGCGACGGAAAGAATAAGGAAGGACAGGAAGATGAATACCTTTACAAATGCAACCCAGCCATCAGCTTCTGCATAAGCCGTGGAAACTGGAAATAAGTAAAGAACATCTACATCAAAGGCGAGGAAGATCAGGGCATATACATAATAAGATACGCCCCACCGCGCCCACGAACTGCCGTAAGGAACCATGCCGCACTCATACGGCATACCAATGTCCCCACCCCGAGCTCTCGGAGCCAGCAGCGATGCTAGAATTAACGGCCCGCAGGCAAATAAAAGCCCAGCGAGCAGAAACAGAATAATTGCAAAATGCAGCCAGTTAAAAACCATACCCGATCCTTTGGCAGTAAATTTGCTGAAACACCTTGAAATAAAACTTTTATTACAAAGTTATCGAGTTCCATGCCCCAACAGAAGGGGTAAGTCAAGTACATTGCCCTTTTTTTCTCAAGCGCTCAGACACGTAAGTCGTCCAATTACTTAACTCTGCTGGGCCTCTGGATAATGTTGAGAGTCACCTTCATGCTCGCACCAAAGGGCAAACGACACCCCCTCAAAAGCCCTCAAATTTGCACAAAACGACACAAAAAGCGCCCCGCTTATGCGGGGCGCTTCAGTGTGTTGACAACCCCACTCTTGCAGGCTGCTGAGAAAGGTTCGAGTGCTAGGCGCAAAAAAAGATCAGGGCCGAAGGCCGACTAGCCGTTAAGCGAGTCTTCGAGTTTTACGGATATCGAGAGCAGAGATGTACTTCCTGTACGTTAGGATCTGATCTTTTTGCAGCAACGACGCAATCGGGCCTTTGTCAGCAGCCTGAAGCGTCCCGCTTATGCGGGGCGCTTTCGAATATTTAATCTTTGGAAGTAAGAAAAACGGCTACTTGGGAATACCGCAGTCCTGGTAGGTACCATATTGGACAGCACCCCGCTTCTTGGCCCCATACATGGCGGCGTCGGCTCGGCTGATCAGCGTAACACTGTCTTTGCCATCTTCGGGATAAAAACTGATACCGATGGTGGCACCAATAGTGACAGTCTCACCCTGAATAAAGAACGGTGATTCAAGCACATCAATAAAATCCTGGGCCACGTTCTCAGCAACTTTTTCATCATCGAGGTGCGTCAGCAGCACGCCAAACTCATCGCCACCCAACCGTGCAAGGGTATCGGTTTCTCGGGTTCGTTGATTCAATCGTTCCGCGACCATACGCAACAATTCGTCACCAGTCTGATGCCCATACGTGTCATTGACCTTCTTGAACTCATTCAAGTCGATGAACAAAACAGCAGCCAGGCTATTATAACGCTTGGCGTGGGCCAGAGACAACTCCAGCCGATCGAAAAATATGTGCCTATTGGGAATGCCCGTCAGGCTGTCCACAGTGGCAAGGTGCTTGAGTTCCAGTTCGGTCTGCTTTCGCTGAGAAATATCTTCCAGCACCCCTTCAACGAGTTCCTCACCATCGATGGAGACCAGTCGAGAGCTTTCCGAGCACCAGATAACTTCGCCATTCTGCTTGCGGGCACGAAATTCGAAGTTGGAGACGAACCCATCGCGCTTGATAATCTCCAAATATTCCTTGCGTTCATCACCATCAGACATAATCGCCAGCCGCAAACCGTCCACACCGATCATTTCATCAGAGGATGTATACCCAAACAGGCGTACCATAGCCGGGTTGACCTCTTTGAACGTCCCCTCAAGGCTGGATTGAAAAATGCCTTCCACAGCACGCTCAAATATGGTGCGATATTTCTCTTCGGCCTGTGCCAGCGCATTCTCGGACTTGATGCGCTGTTCGATCTCACGTTCCAACATCAATTTCTGCTGGTTCATTTGCAGGAAGACCTGGACCTTGCTCTTAAGCATCTCCACATCCACCGGACGGAAAAGATAATCCACAGCGCCAGTTTCATAACCCTGTTTGACGTTTTCCTCGGCCTGAAAAATTGCGGTGATAAAGATGATCGGCACGTGTCTGCCCCGATCCAATTCCTTTATACGGAGAGCGGCCTCGTAGCCGTTCATGCCGGGCATCTGGATATCCAGCAGGATCAGCGCAAAGTCATTTTTCCTAACCATTTCCACGGCTTCAATGCCGCTGTTGGCCTGAATGATATCGCAACCGTCCTGGCCCAGCATGTGGTCAAGCAGAGCGAGATTGGTCTGTGAATCATCAACGATAAGTACTTTTTGCATGCTTTTACTCATGGGTACCCTGTATATCAATTACGATGTAATGGCTTTTATTTTTTCAAGCCGCACAACCCCATCCGCGTGGGGAGTGGCCTGCAACACAAAATCAAACCGATCAAGATCCATACACAATTCAAAATCCCGTTCCGGAGCATAGTCCTTGGATTCATCAAAAAATTTCTCTGCGCTGTCCACCTTGGCAAGGAATGTTTTCAGCGTCTCGAAACTGTTGGGATACTCTTCCAACTCATTCTTCAAATACATGGCGCACATCATGTCTTCCTGAGCACGCATAATCCCCCCGGTGCCCATGGCGACAATGGTCACCACTTCCGGCTCTCGGCTGCGAATATACTCAACGATCGCCTTTGCATTAACGAATGCTCCGGTGATTATCTCGTCAGCCGAGGCACTGGCCAATAACCCCTTGGTTCCGGCGCTGGTGGTGTGAACTATGGTTTTCCCGGTAAAATCGACATGCTCGATCTCGGTGGGCGAGTTGCCATGAGCAAAGCCTTTGACTTTGATACAATCACGTTCGCCCATGAGAATGGCGTCCTGCTCGGCTGCCAGTTCTTCGGCCCGCGCAACTTTATCCACAGCGTAGTAATCGCTGGCGCCATTTTCCACAGCATAACATGCCACAGAGAAAGCTCGGAAGACGTCAACAACGACAACAAGACCTTGCGCTTTATGCGCTCCACTAAGGCATTCAACAACATTGACAAGCATTTACACGCACCCGTTTAAAAGAATTTTCATACAGTAAATCTCACGCTCACTACACTACGTCAACCACTTGGACGATTTTCTTTTCCACAGTCCGACTATTTTTCAAAAAAATCGCCCCTAATTGCCTCTTATTGAGATTACCTACTATTTCTCACAGTACATTGACAAAACGGGCCTTTTTTGCAAGGTCTCCTTCATGAAGAAAAAACGTGTTCTTGTTACTGGCGGCTCCGGCTTTCTTGGTTCCCACATTTGCGAACGACTCCTTTCCATGGGGCACGAAGTCATTTGCGTGGACAACTTTTTCACGGGTCGTAAGGAAAACATCCTGCACCTGATGGAAAATCCCTACTTCGAAGTCATTCGTCACGACGTGACATTCCCCCTTTATATAGAAGTGGATGAGATTTATAATCTCGCCTGCCCCGCATCGCCCATCCACTACCAGTACGACCCGGTGCAGACCACCAAGACGAGCGTACACGGTGCCATCAACATGCTCGGCCTTGCCAAGCGTATTCGCGCCAAAATTTTCCAGGCTTCCACCAGCGAAGTCTACGGTGACCCTGAAGTCCATCCGCAGCCCGAAAGTTACTGGGGCAACGTCAACCCCACTGGCATCCGCTCCTGTTACGACGAAGGCAAGCGTTGCGCGGAAACTCTTTTCTTTGATTACAATCGCCAGCACAACCTGAAGATCAAGGTTGGCCGCATTTTCAACACCTACGGCCCGCGCATGACCATGGACGATGGCCGCGTGGTCTCGAACTTCGTTGTTCAGGCCCTGCGTGGTGAAGATATCACCGTCTATGGCAAAGGCGATCAGACCCGCAGCTTCTGTTACGTGGACGATCTGGTAGACGGCATCATCGGCTTCATGGAAGACACCCCGGACGAATTCACTGGCCCCATGAACCTAGGTAACCCGGTAGAATTCACGATTCTGGAACTGGCCGAAGCGGTCACCCAGATGATTGACACCAAGTCCAAAATCGTCTTCAAGGACCTGCCCGAAGACGACCCGACCCAGCGCAAGCCGGACATCACCCTGGCCAAAAAAACCATGGGCTGGGACCCGCAAATCCAGCTTAAAGATGGATTGATCAAGACCATCGAGTACTTTGATAACTATTTGAAAAATATCGATAAGTAGAAAAAACAAGAAAAGCCGGGCTCAGCCCGGCTTTTCTATTTCTTTGCAATGGATTGTTCGATCATTTCAACATACGGCTCGATGCCAGTGGGCATATCCAACGGCCATTCGAACGGCCCCGGCCGATCCTCGCGTGATATACGAAGCAGCACATCAGCCAGATTCGGCACATCGCCCGGATCAGGAAAAATCCACTTCTCAGGCAAGAAATAGGCGCTGCCGTTCAGTGCGCTGGACGCCACCCGGCAGCCACAGGCCAAGGCTTCCAGCACTGCGTTAGAGCACGCGTCATAGAAGGTCGCCAATACAAAAATGTCTGTCCTGCGATAGAATGTGGGCATGTCATCGACCTTGCCCCAAAAACGCACTCGATGCTCTACGCCGAGCGTTTTAGCCAGACGAATATACTTATCAGGATTCCGCCCGCCCGCCACATGCAGGACATGATTTTCGGGCAAACACGCCAGAGTCATGATCAGGTGACGGATACCTTTAAGCGCGAAATTTGTAGCAGCCGTGCCGATAACCACTGTATCGTCAGCGATATCCGCCTCCTGCCTCAACCGTTGCCGTTCATCATCTGAAACAGACGAGAATCGGTTCAGGTCCGGGCGATTGTACACAACTTCAATGTCAGATTTCGGCACAGAGGGATGCGCCTGAACAATCCATTCCCGCACGAGGTGAGAGACGGCAAAAATACGTTTGGTCCGCTGCATACGGAGGTTATCGAGCAGATGAATAGCCCAGTTGGCCGGAGAACAGCGTCGCCTGAACATCTTGAACCAACGGGCAGAACCTTCGGGCCAGGCTCGTATGGAGAGCTTCCAGAAGACAGAGATGGAGCCGCCGCCAATACGCAGGACATCCTGATTGACCGTGTTCCCCATGCCGAAAACGAAGTCGTAATTGCCCTTGCGAGTAGCGCGATTTGCCATGAGGGCGAACCAGAGAATTTTGATAACACGGAAGCCGCCGAAGCGTCCGACGACAACCGGAGTAACTCCCGCAGGCGGTTCGTTTTCGCAACGCCCGCAGATAAAATCCACCTCGTGACCGCGTGCAGCCAGAGCATCGCTCAATCGCCAGGCAAAGGACTCGGCCCCGCCATAGCGGCTGAACCGGGGCATAGTGATGGCAATGCGCGATTTTTTCACAGGTGTCTCCATGGGTTACCTTTTGAACGATATTTCGCGGTTTGACAAGGCGAGTTGTTGCCGAACGAGCCAAAGAGCTATATGAATTTGGAAACTTCATGAAGGAGCCCTATGTCTTTTCCTACGCACGCCTTTGATCTCAAACTCTTCCTGCTCATCAACCAGGAATGGCGTTCCCCCGTGCTCGACGTCATCATGCCGATTCTGTCATCCATGACCGCACTGTTCGTTGCCATAGCTCTCGTTCTGACCTTCATGGTCATCAGGCACGGCAAGGGGCAGATCATATTTTTCCTGATTCTTCTCGTGGGCATGGGCGCGACAGACTTCACTTCCAACTTGATAAAAAAGCAGTCAAAACGCGTCCGCCCGCTCAATTCCGTAGCGAGCACACACCATCAAGCGCACGGATTCTGGCAACAGCTTCCCGCCGATTTTGTGCAGGTCAAGAAAACGGGTTCATCATTCCCCTCGGCCCATAGTGCCAACACCATGGTTCTTGCGATCCTCGCCATTATGCTTTGGCCAGCGCTCAAAAAATGGCCCCTGATCCTACCTATGTTGGTGGGATATTCACGCGTCTACCTTGGCAAGCACTACCCAGTGGATGTCCTTGCCGGATGGCTGCTAGGCATTCTTGTGGCCTACGTTGTGTGGATGGTGTGGAAGCGGGGACTGAGTCGGTTTATGCCCGACAGCAATTAATTTAGGCTGTTCAAACAGTGCCAGGTGCTAGGCGCGAAAAAAGATAAAGGCCGAAGCATAGTCTTCCTATGTGAGGGTTTTATCTTTTTGAAGCAACGACGCAGATGGTACTGTTTCAACAGCCTAATCTTCGTTGTCGGAATAGCCGGCGGCTGTCGCTTCTTTTTTGTAGCTGCGATACACGTACATTCCCATCCAGATGGATACGGCGAACAACGCCACACCCAAGCCCACGGACAAGGCAACGCCTTCTGCGGACTCTTTCTTCATGCCCGCACCAAAGAGCGCGAAAATG
>JAFLJU010000018.1 GCA_022712835.1 Desulfobacteraceae bacterium | reverse complement strand
TTTCGGGAAGTCGATTAAAAGACGGGTTGTTTGACCATCATGTCAAACAATATCACGAATCCTCCTGTTCCGTTGCCTCGGTGGTCTGTGTGGTCAATGCTATTCTGAAAAAATCCAACCGGTTGCCCCATGCCCCCGTCACCCAGCAGGAAATCCTTGAAACGGTGAGAAGCGCCCATTGGAAAGAACGCATGGGCGACAGCGGGCATAAGGGCCGACGAGGACTTCCCCTTCCCGTACTGGGTCAGGTGGTAAAAGCAAGCCTTAATGCCTATGGCATACCCTATCAACGGGTTGAAATTTACCAGGCCCAGGGGGGCAAAAAGGCCCAGGCCGTCCGGGCAAGTCTTCTATCACGACTGGAACAATTTGAGACCCAGGACAATTGTGTGATCATTGCCCACTTTGACCAGGGCTGCTTTGTCCGGGAGTTAAACATTCCCCATATTTCCCCGGTGGGGGGTTTTGACCTAGCCACCCGAAAGGTCACCCTTCTGGATGTGGACCCTTCCCAGCCCCATCCCTATCAAATCAGCTTTGACACCTTTTATAAAGGCATCGCAAGCAATTATAATTATGTGTTCACCCATTTTGGTTACGGCCGGGGCGGGTATATTTATATCCAATTGCCGCCCCAGGATATTGATATTCCCTGATTTCAAAACCCAGCGTCCCCCCCATCATTTTATTCCCATTCTGCTCGGCTTTTTAGTATAAAAGGTCATCTATAATGAATAATATTAGTAAGCATACACTTAAAAACAAAAAAGAAATTAAGGACTTAGTACATAAAACCAAATAATTATTAGTTGATAAGTCAACTAATAATTATTTTAGAGTTTTCCTTATTCCTTTCATTCTCCCCCAAACCCCCCACAAAAAGACACCCGGGTCCATGGCTAACATGCAGCCATATTGTAATTACAGATTCAGGTCTTTTTCTTTATACCAAATCTGGCATAACCAATTGTTTTCATAGCATAGTTGATATGGCAACTATCTTTAGGCCACTTTTCTTTTTCCAACCCAATTTTTTCCTTGACAGGGTTTCTTCCTTTTAAATATAGTTATTAGCCATAGCTGATATATAGTTACATTATAGCACTAATCTGCACTTGGTTATTACGTTAAATTTTAAAGGAGGTATAGTTCCCGATTAAGTCTTAACTTTTCACAACAAGGGTCCAGGTAAGGTTTGGCAACATTACACACTTTTTAGGAGGTCAACAAGATGAAGAGGATCACCATTCCGGCTTTATTCGTTTTTTGCATTTGCTCATTGTTTACCGTCACCGCATCGGCAAAAACCCAGCTCACCTACGCTAATTTTTTCCCTCCCACCCACATTCAAAGCCAATTGGCTGAAAGCTGGTGCAAAGAAGTCGAAAAAAGGACTGGCGGAGAAATTACCATTAATTATTTTCCTGCCGGCACTTTGACCAAGGCACCCCAAACCTATGATGGAGTTGTTATGGGGATCGCAGATATCGGAATGACAGTGCTTGCCTATTCAAGGGGACGTTTTCCCGTTGCTTCGGCCATTGATCTTCCCCTGGGTTATTCTAGCGGTGTCCAGGCAACAGCAGTTGCCAACGCCGTATTAAACAAATTTGAGCCCAAGGAATTTGATGACACCAAAATGATGTTTGTCCATGCCCATGGCCCCGGATTGATCCATACCCGGGATCAAGCCGTTTCCAACCTTGACGAAATCAAAGGTCTCAAAATCAGGGGAACCGGAACCAGCGGACTTCTTGTAAAAGCCCTGGGTGCGTCTCCAGTGGGCAAATCCATGAGAGAATGCTATCAGATGCTCCAAAAAGGAGTTGTTGATGGATCCGCCCACCCGGTTGAATCCAACAAGGGTTGGAAACTGGGCGAAGTGGTTCACAATATGACCCAGAATTTTTCCACCGCCTATACCACTACCTTTGCCGTATTCATGAACAAAAACAAATGGGCAGCCCTCACGCCGGACCAGCAAAAAGTCATCCTGGAAATCAATGCAGAATGGTCGATCAAACATGGTGTGGCCTGGGATGAAGCCGATAAACTGGGCATGGAATTCTTTTTATCCAAGGGCGGCAAAGTGATCCCTCTTTCCGAAGAAGAATCCAAAAAATGGGAAGCAGCAGTTACGCCAGTGATTGATGGATATATAGAAAAAGCCTCTAAAAAAGGAATCGATGGAAAAGCGGTTGTAGAATTTATCAAAACAAATATGTAATGAAATTAGGTACAACCCTTGTCCGATACCTAAGTCTAATCAGGTTGGGTATCGGACAAGCCAATGGACTTACAAACGAAAAACAAATCAGGATTGCCCATGAAAATGATTTTTACGATGCTGGACAGGTTTTCAGGTTTTCTAAAACTGATCGGTGGAGTTGCCCTGACCTGTATGATGCTGTTAACGGTGGTGGATGTCATTGGCCGTTTTTTCAAACACCCCATATTCGGATCAGTGGAACTGATCGGCTTTCTGGCAACAATTGTAGTGGCTGCGGCCCTGCCCTATACCTATAAGGTGGAGGGCCATGTGGGAGTTGAAATACTGGTACGGCTCCTGTCCCAAAAAGCCCAGATCTGCATCGACATTTTCACCCGGACCTTAAGCCTGATCCTTTTCAGCTTGGTCTCCTGGCAGATGTTTCTCTATGCCGAGGATATCCAAAGAACCGGTGAAGTCTCCATGAACCTGGAATTTCCCATCTACTATCTTGTTTACCTACTGGCATTCGGTATGTTGATTTTCTCTGTGATCATTTTTGAGACAATCGTCCACGATATCAAGAAATTAAGAGAGTTGAAAACAAAATGAGCCCAACTTTTATTGGCATCTCCGGTATTATTATTATGATTCTCATGTTCCTTACGCGAATGCCTGTGGCATTTGTCATGGCATCAGTGGGCTTTGTTGGTTTCTCCTGCGTGATCAGCCCAGACGCCGGACTGGTTCTGCTCTCCAGGAACATCTATGAAACATTTGACTCCTATGATTTGACCACCATTCCCTTGTTCATCCTCATGGGTCAGCTGGGATTTAACTCCGGCATCAGCAAACGGCTCTATGACGCCGGCTATAAGTTCATGGGCAGCGTAAGGGGCGGCCTTGCCATGGCAACGGTTACCGCCTGCACCGCCTTTGGAGCCGTCTGCGGATCCAGTCCGGCCACGGCAGCCACCATGGCCACTGTTGGCCTGCCTGAAATGAAACGATACGGTTATGATGATGAACTTGCCACAGGATCCGTGGCCTCGGGTGGCGGCATCGGCATGATCATGCCCCCTTCAGTTGTTCTGATCATCTACGGAATCCTCACGGAACAATCCATTGGCGCCCTGTTTGTGGCCGGAATTTTCCCTGCCCTTCTGGTGACACTGCTCTTTATCGTCTGCATCTACATCAGATGCCGGATCTCCCCGGAACAAGGCCCTCCCGGAGAACGATTTGCCTGGTCGGAAAAACTCAAGGCCCTCTTGGGTCTGGGAGAAACCCTCGTTGTCTTCACCCTGGTCATCGGCGGGATTTTCATCGGACTTTTTACCCCCACGGAAGCGGCTGCCCTGGGAGCCTTTTTCATGCTGGTCATCGCCCTTGTCCGGCGCCAGATCACCTGGCAGGGCTTTGTCAAATCCCTGATGGAAACCCTGAGAACCTCCTGCATGGTGCTCATGCTCATTGCAGGTGCCGTGATCTTCGGCAAATTTTTAGCCGTAACAAGGATCCCCTTTGAAATCGCTGGATGGGTAAGCGGGCTTGAAATGTCCCCAGTACTTGTCATGGGGGTGATCATCGGGATTTATTTCATAGGCGGCTGCTTCATGGATGCCCTGGCCTTTGTCACCCTGACCGTGCCCATTTTTTTCCCAGTGGTCATGGAGCTTGGCTTTGATCCCATCTGGTTCGGGATCATCATTGTCATGGTCACTGAAATGGGAGTTATCACCCCGCCTGTGGGCATCAATGTCTACGTTGTCTACGGGGTGGCCAAAAACGTACTGAAAGAAGAGATCCCCCTGGAAAAAATCTTCAAGGGCATATTCCCCTTTCTCATTGCCGTCATCGTGGGGGTTATCATCCTGATTACATTTCCTTCCATCATCCTGTTTTTGCCCAATCTTATGTACTGATCAAAACCGTACCTGCCTGATCCATCGTCAGGCAGGTACGGTTTGTCCACAAATTTCTCCAACTTTTAAGTTATAGGAGAATCGTGGTATTTTAAATCTTGTTTCCATATACTTTTACAATAGCTCTTTTCATTTGTTCCATACGAGACTCAAGACTGTCTGTATAACCAAGTGAGATGCGAACAAGTCCGGGAGAAAGCCCCATTTTCTGTTGATCTTCAGGATCAATCTCAGACGAGGTGGAAGAACCGGAACAACTGATCAAGGTATCAAAAAAGCCCAGGGAAACCGCGATCATCCCGAATTTTTCTTCGTTTTGCAAAACTTCCATCATTTCCTCAGCCGTTTTGCGATCTTTACAATCCATTGCAAGAATTCCACCCAGACCATACCCATCATTGGCCATCTGTTTAGCCAGTTCATGCTGGGGATGATCCGATAGGCCGGGATAGATTACCCTGATGCCCATCTTCTTTAACATATCGGCCATGGCCATTCCCCTGCGGCTGTGCTCTCTCATGCGGATGGCCAGATGGGGCAGCCGCTGGATAATATCAAAGGCCACCCGGGTATCCATGGTGGGCCCCAGGAGCATTACCCGCCCTGTATGCAGGTCCATCAGATCATATATAAACTGCTTGTCGCCGCAAATGGCCCCTGCCACAAGATCACTTGCACCGTTAATATATTTGGTCAAAGAGTAGACGACCACGTCGGCTCCCAGTGCGTGGGGGCTAAAAATCATGGGGGAAAAGGTATTGTCCACCACTAATTTGATATTTCTGGCCCTGGATTGCCTGGACAGGGCCGGGATGTCTGCTATATTCAGGGTGGGATTGCCCATGGTTTCCGTGAATATCAGCCTTGTTTCAGGGGTAATGGCAGCGGTTACAGCTTCCATGTGGGTGATGTCCACAAAGGTGGTTTTTATGTTCATCTGTGGCAGCAAAGATTCCAGCAGGGCATGGGTTCCGCCATAAATACTTTCACTGGCAACGATGTGATCACCACTGTTACACAGTTGCAAGATGGCACAGGAAATCGCTGACATACCGCTGGCGGTACCAATGGCGGCCTCGGTTCCTTCCATGGCCGCAAGGGAGCGGGATAATACATCAACCGTGGGATTAAAATGCCGACTATACAGGAAACACCCTCCGAGTTCAGGTCCTTTGAGGCCTCCGAAAATTTCCGTCATGCTACCGGGGTGCATGACGGTAAAGGTGGATGAACGGGCTATGGATGGCACAACGCCTCCATGTTCTCCAAATTCTCTTCGGGCATTCAATAGTGCTTGTTCTGGATTGAAAGATTGCATGGGAGACCTCCGTTTGTATTATGTGATTAATATAAGGGGTCGGAATCTTTTTTTTAAAGCGATCCTTACCTGAAAGGGTCCGGGTCAATGCCGTATCTTTTCATGATCTGCTGCAATCCCTGACGATCCATGTGGCAAAGCAGTGCTGCCTGGGTGATATTCCCCTGGGTCATGGAAAGTTTGGCACCGATATAATCATGGTTAAACCCATGGAGACATTTTTCCTTTGCTTCCCTGTACGGCAAGGCGGCATAATGAGTCCCCCCTGCCATTTTTTTGGGGTACCCCTCTTTTAACGGGATATCGGACAGGGTAATGAACTCATCCTTTGAATAGAGAATGCCATGGATCAAAACATTTTCAAGTTCCCGGACATTCCCCTTCCAGGGTTGCTTCATGAGAAGATCCAGCACCTCACCGGAAATGATTTTAAGGGGTTTATTCATTTTTTCACACTGCTTTTTCAAAAGGGCTTCGCACAAAATAGGGATATCGGTGATACGGTCTCTTAATGGCGGCAGCTCAATGGAGATAACCGACAAGCGATAAAAAAAATCTTCCCGAAACGTTTTTTCGGCAATTTTTTCTTTCAGGTTCTGGTTGGTGGATGCAATGATCCGCACATCAACGGTCTCAACTTTTGTGTCACCCAGAGGTTTAATCTCCTTTTCCTGGATCACCCGCAACAGCTTGGTCTGGATGGCAGGACCGATATCTCCGATCTCGTCTAAAAACAGGGTGCCCTTATCGGCGGCCTGAAATAGCCCTATCTTGTCTCGATAGGCATTGGTAAATGCCCCTTTTTTATATCCGAACAGCTCGCTTTCTAAAATATGCTCGGGAATAGTGGGACAATTCACCGGGAGAAAAGCCTTGTTTTTCCGAAGGCTCAAGCGATGGATGGAACGGGCGGTCAGATCCTTGCCAGTGCCAGACTCCCCTGTGATCAAGACGGTCACATCGCTTTCCGCCACAAGGGAGATCTTTTCAAACACCTTTTCCATGGCCTCAGAATTCCCGATCAACGGAAGCGTCTCTTTCTGGCGTTCCTTTAACAGCCGTTTATTTTCATGGAGCAGCTGGCTGCGCTCCAGGGCATTCTGAACTTTAAAAAGAATCTCATCCTGTTCAAAGGGCTTGGAGATAAAATCATAGGCCCCTTTTTTAATGGCCAGGACAGCAGACTCAATATTCCCAAAGGCCGAGAGCATTACCACGGTCAGATCGGGGTATTGTTCTTTTATACGCTTTAAAAGTTCAAACCCGTCCATGCCCGGCATTTTAATATCACAAATAACCAGGTCAAATGCTTCCTGGGTAAGGATGTCCAAGGCCATGTCCCCGGAAAATGCCATGGTGACCCGACAGTCAAGCTCCGGCTCAAGGGTCCGCTTCAGCAAACGGCCCATATCTTTTTCATCATCCACCGTCAAAATATTTGCCTTCATTGGAGCTTCTCCTGGTTCCTTCAAATGGTTTTTCAATCCGAGTCTTAGGTATTAATCATTGGGGCCATGGGAAGCCGAATGGTAAAGGCGGCGCCCTTTGTTTCCCGATTCCTTGCGGTGATATCCCCGCCATGACGATGGATAATGCCGTATCCCACGGACAATCCCAGGCCGGTTCCCTGGCCCACGGGCTTAGTGGTGAAAAAGGGATCAAATATCCGGGGAAAATGCTTTTTCCGGATACCGGTTCCATTGTCCTTCACCGTAATGAGAATCTGGCCGTCTGCCCCTTGTTGTGTCTCAATTTCAATCCGACCTTCTTTCTTCACCGCATGGCAGGCATTGATGAGCAGATTGATAATCACCTGTGCCAATTCCTGTTCATTCCCATAAATCATCAAGGGTTTCTGCTCCACCCCCTCCATCTGGATTTCCACATTTCGGAAATCCGTGTGATTGGCTAAAAATTTGATCACCTCATCAATTACCTTTGTCACATCCACCCGGCTCTTTTTCAAAGACCCTTTCCTGGCAAAGGAAAGCAGGTCGGAAACCACATCTTTACAATTTTTCACATGTTTTTCAATGATTTTAAGATCCTCTTCAAACCCGGAATCTTCCTTTAACATGAGCTGGGTATATCCCAAAATAATACCCAAAGGATTGTTGATCTCATGGGCAACGCCGGCCGACAATTCGCCCAGGGCCGCCAATTTATCGGCTTGGGCAATCTGCTGTTCCATCTGTTTTTTATCGTTGATATTTTTAATGATGAAATGAAATGTTTTACCGCAGCCAAAGGCCCCGTAATCCACGCCACCTGTGATCATGACCATTATATGGGAGTGATCCTGACACATAAAATGGGTCTCCTCGTTGAGGACATATTCACAGGTTTCAAGCAGGTTACGGATTCGTTTCCATTCGGATTCCTGGGATATAAAATCCTTTAGCCCCATTTTTCTTTCCAGCATTTCCCCTTTACCATATCCGGTAAGGGTGAGCCCGGCCTGGTTGATCTCTGAGATATTGAACTTTTCATCGGTCACGACAATGGTATCCAGGGATTGCTCAAAAATTCTTCTGGCCTTGTGCTCGGAACTGGTCAGCATTTCTGTCCGGGCCACCACCTTATGCTCCAGGGTTTGATTCAAATCCATGAGTTTAATATGGGTGTCTTCAAGTTTTTTCCTGCTGGATAAAATTTTTTCATTTATATTCCAGCTCTGGTTAAAAAAAAGCGTAATCAGTCCCACCAGCATAAAAGAAACCGTGTTCACACTCCCTGAATAAGAGGTGATGGCATGCCAAGTGGCAACATTTGATGTAAGAATAAAAAATTGTTTTAAAATATGACCAAAGGACCGGGATAGCGCAAAAATCATGAATCCGGTACTGATCCACAACAGATACAAAAAGACAGCGTTGTCAGGGTCCATTGACCTTAATATCCTTGCCTTGTGAAGGCAGAGAAGTGCAATCACCACCATTGCCACGGACCCCAGGACATCCACCGCAAGTATTGGAATAAAGGAAATGATCATGGAATATCCTTTTTTACCATCATCTGCCGTTGTTCATCAACTATATTTGAAAGCCCTCCATAAAGGAAGAGCATGGCAGGTACGCATAGGAGATGATCCAGTTTTAAAACATAATACAACCATGCCAGAAGTTCCGACTGGCTGACCACCCGTATCTGACCCAAAGAGAGATTCTCAATTTTGACGGCATGGATCTGGTTGTCAAGAAAATGAGCTGCAATGACGTCCAGGTTCCAGAGTATAAAAAAGAAGGCGGAATACTGAATAAAACGCCAGCCCTTTTGTCTATCCAAACTTTTTCCTGTGATGGTGAAAATGAGCGCCACCATGGAAAAAAGAAAAAACAGGTGTCCTATCTGGTGGGTGATTATCCCTTCTGAACTGGTATGGAGTTGTGTGGCATATGCATCCAGGGGTAGAAAGACCAAGCCGGAAACAACCAATGCCCCCAGGGATTTTAAAATCAACTGTATGCTATTTAATTTTTTTTTTGGCATATCGTTTTTTAAAAACCAGTTTTAATACTGCAAAAAGTATAAATGACAAGATAAAACAAATAACAAGCCAGAGCATGGAACTGACATTCACCTGGGAATAAGATCCTAGGGAAAATGAAAATATCCAGCGTTCTCCAAACCGTTGTAAAAGGGTTTGGGGCGTATACACTGTTGTCACATAGGAAACCATCAACAGGATGGGAAGAACGTTGACAATAAAATGTTTTAACATTCCTTCAAAAAAATAATCATAATAGGCCTTGTTTAATTCGGCCTGGTCGACATTCTTCGCCAGGGCCTTGCCTTTTTCCCTGTCGGGATGTTTCATGGCCTCTTCACGGATACCCTGCCAATGGTTAAATTCTTTTTCCAGTGTAACAGATCTTTGGGTCACATAAAATCGTGCAATAATTTTTGTAAAAATAACAACAAGAAAGGCAAGAACAAATATCACAACACCCGGACCCAGGATTTCAAGGGGAGCCAGGGTGGTATCCAGAAACACCACGGCATTGTTTAAAAATGCTTCGATAAATCCCCATATCCTGTCCATAAAATCGTCCATAAAATTCGTCCTTAATATAAAACCCGTGGCTGATTCTGCCATTATAGAGATTCAGCACACGGGTTTCAAGTTTGATCTTATTTTGAATTTAATCTAAATCCAAATTTCAATTTTGAAAAATCTGAAAAACAGAAAAAACAAGGTAACTGCCAGAATAATCTTTAAGGTCATTTCAGAGAACATCTTCTGGGCACGGCTGCCAAGCATTCCCCCTGCAAATCCACCGATAATAATGGCAATGGCAAGGGTCATATCCGGCAGATATCCTGCCATGAGATATCCGATAAATGAACCGATACTGGAGAAACAGGTACCGATCAAAGATATGGGCACGGCCACATACATGGGAAGAGCAGCAATGCTGGTCATGGCAGGAACCAAAAGGAAACCGCCGCCGATACCAAAGGAACGGGATACGATACCAATGAAAACACCAAGGATGGCAAACAGCAATGGGTTGATCTTAAATTCTTCACCCCAGAACTTAAACCGATAATCCATGAGACCTGTTTTTACAGGCTCAATACTGCCCATTTGTGCGGACCGACCCTCGGCCTTGGCAGCGGCAACCTCTTTATTAAATTTCTGGGTCATCGCCTTGATATTTTTTCTTTTATTCATGGCCTTGGGTGTCATTTCCAGCAGGGTTTTAATCCCCATGATAACAACCAGGATGGCCAACCACTCTTTATAGGCTTTCATGGGCAGAACTGCAGATACATATTTCCCCAGCCAGATGGACCCGATAAAGATACCCACACCAAAAGAGATTCCCACTGGCCATGCAACCCGCTTTTCAATCTTGGCATACCGCCAGAAAGATCCCAGGGGAGAAAACAGGGTAAGGGCGATATTGGAGGGCTTTAATACATTGGCTGCATTGATACCCACAGGCCCCATGGTATTGACAACCAACACCTGGAAAGCTGCCATGAGCATACCACCGGCCGCACCAATCATGGAGAAATAGGTTCCCACCAAAACAGCACCGATAACAATCCACAGGGGGTTCATATATCGAAACCCTTTGGAGAGCCAATAGCCGTTTTTCTCAATCTTATAATCACCGATTTTGGCACTGTTCACATACACATCAAATTGGGTGCCGGGGGGGGTATGTCTGAAGGATTTAAAGGAGGCTGTAAATTCACCCGTTGCTTTATCCAATTTTACAGCTGTGCCCTTATCCCAGTAATTACCGCTTGACTGGTCACCAATGACAGATCGTGAAAAAATAACCACTTTGCCTTTTCTGTTACCTTCTTTAACAATGGTATTGATACCATAGCCGGTTTCATTGGCATATCTGAAAAAATTCCATTGTTCGTCTGATTTGATGGGTCCAAGCATACCGCGGGCTGCTGCATCCACATCACTTAATTTCTTTTTCAGATAGAACATGGTGGTGCTGTATATCCCTTGTCCTTTTTTCAAAAGGACAGAAGGTCCACCAAATCTTTTTTTATCTACCTTTCCAAATTTTTCCGGCACATTGGTAATCATATAATAAAGGGGGGGAATTGCTGTATCCTGTGCAAACCCTACTTTTTTAGCATCTTTTTTAAGTCTTTTAATCTCAAAGGCACCATTGGTGTCCTTGGGTGCAAACATTTCCTGCTGGGCAATGGCAATATACAAATCCTGGCCCGGGGCTATTTTGCCGGTAACCTCAACCATATCCCCCGCCTTATAAGCGGATGCTGATATGCCATTGGCGGCAAAAGATCCCGACGTTGCAAATAGCAATACCAGCGCCGTCATAATAAAATTCTTAAAAACTTTCTTCATCTGACTCTCCTTTAAAAAACGTCAATCAATTATAAATTAAAATATTTGGCAGCCAACCTAGCGCCCAAATAGCTTGTAATTCCCGATACAGCCATATAAACAACCAAATCATAGAGGTTGAGTAAAAACCAATTGCCTATAAATGATACTGCAAAATTAACCGTCACAAAGGTAAGCGCCCCTCCGCCAACTCCCAGAACAAATGAAAAAAGGGATACATTGGATATCTGGTCTTTCATCACTTCCACCAATCTGTACCCGGTCACGGCACCGTTAAATCCGATGAACAACGGCAGAATGAACAACACGTTTCCAATGGCAAGAAAGCTTGAACAAAAAACCGCCAGAAGCAAAGACCCACCCACACCCATTAAAATCGATTTTAAGGCCGGAATAGTCATTTTTTTATTCTTTCCCTTTCAGTTAAGGCTCTTTTGGACATAAGCTTTATGCATGAGGGACAAAGGTGATGGTGTTCCCTGGTATCTGGATGGGCCAGATTTATCTCTTCCACGTGCTTGAGAAACTTTAGGGTTGCATACATTTTATTGCAGCCCTCACATCTTTCCAGAGGAAGTTGTCCGATGATCTCTTCTTTTATGGAAACCGTCCTGACATTATCCTGATCAACCACCTTTATAATATCGGTCGGGCACAGGTTTGCACAGGTTCCACACCCAATGCAGCAACCCGGGTTTGGAACCACCCTGCTTCCATTTTCGGTTTTTACCATTTTCAAGGCATTGGCCTTTACGATCTCATTACACACCCGGATACACAACCGGCACCGTATACACCCGTTTGGAGGTGGCGCAATGGCCACGTCAAACTGGTTTGCAAGGTTTCTGATCCTGGACGAGTCCGGTGCCATCTGCAAAAGTTTGTTAAACGCATTTTCCCGGTTAGCTCTCACCAACTCAGAATCGGTCTTTACCTCAAGATTTTCCTTGACCTTAAGAATACAAGACAACATCACCACCTGTTTGTCCGAAGGAGATACCACCTCAACCCCGCACAACTTACACGACCCGGAAGGCCGAAGCGCTGGGTGGAAACATAAATAGGGAATCTTTATTCCATTTTCCTTGGCAGCCTGGAGGAGGGTCTGGTTTTCTTTTACTAAAATTTTTTTTCCATCAATGATGATATTAATCATGGGCGGCATCCTGGAGATCAGAAATATAATCTTTAAGGTAGTGAAGCTCCTGGGTAAGAACACCCACATGTTTTTTCACAAGATCTTCCAGGCCAAGCATCCCTTTGATCTGTCCATCTGAAACCACCGGCAGATGACGGATTTTCGCCTGGATCATCATTCCCATGGCATCCTCAATGGTATCTTCCGGCTTGGCAATAATGAGTTTGGATGTCATCACCTCTTTGACCCTTATGTCTTTAATATCTTTATCCGGAAAAATAATATGACACCGCAAAAGGTCGCGTTCCGTGAAAATACCCGCCGATACCTCCCCGGCCATCACCACCAGAGCAGACAAGTTATAGCCTGACATCTGTTTAAGCGCCTGTTCAACAGCCTGATCCTGCTCAATGGCATGAAAATGCCCGGCACAATCTTCCAAAAGATCTTTTACCTTCATGATATTTTTTAAGTCCTTGTGTTAGGGTATGAGTCTTAAAGCGTCCTGGGGAAGTCGATGGGTGCCTTTACCCACCAAACTGACTCTGATCAATGCATCTGGGTCATTGATGGTGGTATCTGGATCCGTTATAAATCCATGAAGCCCGATAAAGTCATCCATATAGGATTCCCAGGCTTCATCCATTGATTTTTTATACACCTCAATTTTATCCCCTCGCTGGAATTGCATGGTCGTTTCCTTTTTTTATGTTCGGTTAACAGGCGGCATTAAAACAGTCATCTTTGCACTTAGCTTGCGCTGGCAATTGTTGCACAAGCATCTGTTTTCAGTAACCTTTCCTATATTTTCCGTCTTCTGGGAAATAAACTGCATATATTCGATGGATGGAAGGATGGCATTGCATTCTTCACAATATTGAATGTCTTGTTTATTTAAAATAGTACCGCAAAGTTTGAGCATCCGCTGACCATCCTTTTCTTCAATGACGATGGCGTTGTTCTCACAATTTGCCGCACAGGCCCCGCAGGTAATACATTTTTCACCGGTTGCTCTGAAATCTGTTTCAGACGGCTCATCAAAATTCATATAGCCTAATTTCAGGGCATCAATTCCCATTTTATCCCGGCAAATCTCCACACATTTGCCGCATCTTCGACAGATATCACACCTCAGACACCGGCTGGCCTCTCGACGGACACTGGCCTCATCATACCCAAGCTCTACCTGCTGAAACATGGTGCGCCGCCGGTCCACACTCAGCATGGACATTTCAGGATGCTTAAGGGTCATTTTCCGGCTAGCTGACATTTCTTTGGGAGGTTCAGTCGTGTGCCTGACGGGTATTTTTGGCATCCTCGGTTGAGGGATATTATTGAGATACCGGTCTATGGATTCTGCCGCTCTTTTTCCGCCGCCGATGGCCTCAATCACAGTTGCAGGGCCGGACACAGCATCTCCTGCTGCAAACACGCCCGGCATGGTGGTTTCCATACTGGCATGATTTACCTCGATGGTACCCCTCCGGCTCCAGTTCATCTTGTCAAAGGCCTGCATCCCCTCATCATCCACATACTGGCCAATGGCGGAAATAACAGCGTCTGCCTTGATGACAAAATCCTTCCCCAGTATGGGGACCGGTGCCAGCCTGTCAGATCCCTGTTTCTTGATCAACTCGGCTTTAATACAGTCAAGCCCTGTAATGACATCATTTTCACCTACAATTTCCTTTGGAATAGTTAAAAATGAAAATTCAATGCCTTCTTCCTCTGCCTGCTCAACTTCTTCTATATCCGCCGGCATCTGGGTTCTGGATCGACGGTAAGCTATGGTAACCGCTTCGGCCCCCAATCTGATACTCGTTCTTGCCGCATCAATGGCGACATTTCCCCCACCGATCACCACCACATGTTTTCCCGGCACATGGTGTTCCCCCAATGCCACATCCTTTAAAAATTTAACTGCTTCAATAACCCTGGGAAACTCTTTTTCTCCTTTTATCCCCAGATCCCATGCTTTATGGGCACCGATGGCAATAAAGAAGGCATCAATCCCCTCTTTTTTCAATGCCTCAAAGGTGACATCCTTTCCAAACACGGTATTATATGAAAATTCAACCCCAAGTTCTTCAATCATGGCCACTTCCCTGTCAATGACCTCCCTTGGCAGGCGATACCTGGGGATCCCCACCATCATCATGCCGCCGGGAACGGGCAGGGACTCAATCACCCTTACCCCATATCCCATAAGTGCAAGATAATATGCTGCAGAAATTCCGCCGGGTCCGGCACCGATAACACAGACTTTTTTTCCGTTATCCGCCTTTTTTTCAGGGTTTTTATAGGCCCTGTCCGACATGGCCCTTTCTGCTGCAAACGCCTTTAAAAATTTGATGGAGATCGGGGTATCTATCCTGGCACGCACACACATCATTTCACAGGGTTTTGTACAGATAAGTCCGCAAACCCAAGGCAATGGATTGTCCCGCCGGATCACTTCAATGGCCTGGGCATCCTTTCCTTCGGCAATCAGACTAAGATAGGTCGGGATGTCAATCCCGGCCGGGCACGCCATCTGGCAGGGAGAGGGTGCCAGTTTCCCGCAATCATGGGAAGGACAGTTTTTTGTTTCAATATGGCTGATAAAAACTTCCCTGTGCGCGTCCAGAATTTGTTTGAGAGTCTTACCGGTCTCCTGGTTTTGCACAGGGCTTTGGGTATAAAAATATTCTTCAATCAGAGAATCAATGGCAGAAAGGTGTTCAGGGCCTGCCGCGCCCTCTGCAATCTCTTCGGTCAACTGCAAAATCTGCTCCGAGATTCTCCTTCCTTTTGGGTCTGTTAACGTTCCTGAACAGATCTGTTCAGAAAGATAAATAACGGTGTTTCGAACCGGACAGGTTTGTTCTGCCATTTTCACTCCTTAGCGCCTAAAAACTGCTTTTTTCAAGGGATGCAACCGCTTGGGCATGCCGTTCCCGTCGAATCTGGGTCATCTCTTCGACAGCCCCAAACTTCAAACAACCAGTGGTACAGGTGGTGACACAGGCAGGTTCCAAGCCCTCATCAATTCTATCCATGCAATAGTCGCACTTTACCACTTTACCAATATCTAAATTCCACTGGGGGGCTCCCCAGGGGCAGGCAGACACACAGGTTTTACATCCGACACACAAATCGTTATCAATAAAAACAATCCCATCCTTGCTTCTTTTCTGCATGGCACCCGTGGGACAGGCAGAAACACACCAGGGGTTTTCGCAATGAAAGCAGGACATAAAAATAAATGATATTTTCGGCAGCCCGCCAATAAATTTCGGGCCCACCTGGATAATCTGGCAGGGTTTGGGCCCCGGAGAAAGGTTCTTATTGGACTTGCACTGGATTTCACAGGCATGGCATCCGATACATTTTTTAATGTCCTGAAACAGATAATATTTACTCATTCAAAGCCTCCGACCTTAATATATAATTTGCATCTGATATTTGATCTGATTTGACTACTCATCTTTTTTCTCATTTTTTTTCTCTTCTTTGATCTTTATTATCAGACTCATTTTCTTTTTTTTCCCTAAAATTAAAGGGGTTTAACCGATACAAACGTTTCGTGATAGGCGGGGCTTCCCCCGATCTTATCGGATACATTTTCCTGGATCAGGGCATCGGAAAGACCTTTGTTAAAGGATCTTTTTGCCCGGCTGGCCTGATGTCCGAATCCATGGACCATGAAAACCGCTTCAGGATGAATCAAATCCGTGACAAAGGCTTTTATCTGACCTTTTCCAACCGATGAAGCAACTTCAACAATGGCATTGTTTTTAATCCCCAGTTCAGTGGCCTTTGCTGTATTTATCCACAGAACATTTTCACTCTGCAGTTCGTTCAGATAGGGAACATTCTGGGTGGATACATGGGTGTGAATGGCCGAACGACCCACCACCAGACGAAACTTGCCGTCTTCGGGCAATGGTATGGGTTCATATTTGGGAAAGGATTCAAATCCGGCATCTTCAAGTAAAGAGGATTTAAATTCAATTTTCCCCGAAGGGGTTTTAAAAGGAAGATTATCCCTGTCCCAAAAAATCTGATCCGGCCCATAGGATACAAACCCTTTTTCCTCAAAATCTTTCCGTGTAAAGCCGGTGCCCTCAAGCTGCCAGTCCACCAGTTCTTCCATGGTTTCGTAAGGGAAATATTTGCCGATCCCCAGTTTTTCACCGATTTTTTTCAAAATCATGGCTCCGTCCATGGTATCATATCTGGGTTCAACCGCCTTTGTCCTCAAAAACATCTGGGGCTTGAGCCCGTTCATCTGCTGGATGCAATCGGTTCTCTCAAGGTAAGTGGATTCAGGCAGGATCACATCGGAATACCAGGCGATATCGGAATAATTGATATCAATGGTGACGATCAAGTCCAGCTTATCCAAAGCGCGTTTGGTCTGATTTGTATCGGCAATGGACATGAGCGGGTCAAGACGATAGGCAATCAATGCCTTCATGGGATAGGGATCTTCATTTAAGATAGCATAGGGCAGGATTTGGGCCACTCCGTGACTGGCATCCGGAAGGGGGAAATCCTTGGTACCGGCTTTGTCACACCTTGGTACTTCGATTTTAGGAAACTCCTGGCTGACCAGTTTTCTGGCAGCCTTTCCGCCAACCTCTCCCGGACCTTTTTTAAAGAAGATACCCCCTTTTGCTTCCACGCTGCCCATGAGTGCGTTCAGTATCAACATAGACCGGCGCATATAAATTTCATTGGTCTGGTTGGCCCCGCGATATCCATAGTGAAAAACAACCGAGGGTTTGTCTTTGCTGATTTCCCTTGCAAGACTGATAATTTCATCCGCCGAAATCCCGGTTTCGGTTTCAGCCCACTCCGGCGTTAATTCTTCGACAAAATCCTGAAGTTCATTCAATCCATGAACCCATTTTGAAACAAATCCTGGGTCATACAGCCTTTCTTTTAAAATGACATGCATCAGGGCATAATTTAAGGCCAGATCGGTTCCCGGTCTGATCATCCAATACCGGTGGGCCTTGGAAGCCGTGACATTTACCCTGGGATCGATATAGGTCAGCTTTGCACCCTTTTCCATCGCATTCATCAGGGTGTTGACTTCCTTTACGGCCAAAGATTCAAAAATATTCCTGCCATAAAGAACAATGTGTTTTGTGTTACCGTAATTAATTCCCATCTGTCCGTCTGTATAACCGAAAAGTGACCGACAGGCGGTATTGACCGACCCCTTGCAAAGGGCATCATGGGTGAAATGATTGGGGGATTTTATGGCTTTTAAAAAGGTTTTGCTGACATGGGTTGCAAGCTGGGCCCGTTCACAAAGCGCAACACTGTGACCGCCGTCTTTATCAATGATTTCCGAAAGCCTAGTGCCGACATAATCGATGGCCTCATCCCAGGAAGCTTTTCTCCAATTTCCAGACCCCCTTTCACCAACCCTGATAAGCGGGGACTGTAATCTCTGATCATCATAGAGAAGGGATTTACCGGCAGATCCACGTGGACAGAGACTACCGTCTATCCCTGCGACATGCTGATTTCCCTCTATCCAGTCTACATGTCCGTCCTTTACCTTAACTTTTATGGGGCACCTGACCGAACACATGAAACACAAACTGAAAACATCTTTATTCATAATTTATTGCCTCCTTAGCAAACTTTTATCCTTCAACGATTCCATTAAATCTTTGCGATAAGCGTGCCATTTTGGCCAATTATTAGACAAAAGCACTCAGTCAAAATGGTAAAGTTCTGAAATTTAATGGGAAAATATGATTTGTAATTATCAAACATATGAGATCAGCGGGTTGCGATTAAAAATGGAGTAATTTTTAAAAAATCTATGGAAACCCCCTCCTCGATTGAAATTTCACTACTTTTCAGATAAAAAGATCATAAAAATATTGCGCCATAAAAATATTGCGTTGCATTTTTTTTATGGCACCCCCCTCAAAAAAAAAGACGGACAATATACATGACAAACCTGATTTTCTCCCACCTCTTGGTTTGTATTCTTTTATCTTCAATGCTATCCTTAAATTAAGACATCCAATTAACGCAATAGCTGCCATAACAACTTAAAAACATGCTGATTAAAAATTTATTCCGATACTGGACATTTCAGGTATTTTCTCCTGGAACTATTTTAAGGGAAAAATACGAATCATTTAAGGCGCTGCTGGAATATGACAAAGCCGCCCATGAATTTATGGCAGCCTTGGAAGATATCTATTACACCCCCAAAAAAACGGACTTTCAGACTATCGTAAAGACCTATGACCAACTTGCTGATGCGGTTTCCCAAATGGTTGAAGCACTTTTAAAAATGAACCCGTCAAGCTATTGGAGCTTAAAAGCCTATTTTAAAAAATTTGATTTTTATATCCGGTTTATGCTGGCTCCCCCGGAATTTGAATTTTCACCCCCCTTTACGATTGACTTTGATAAAATTTCATCCTTTAATGAAGCGATCGCAGGGAAAAAGGCATTCTCCCTGGCCAGTCTGAATCAAAAACTCCATTTGCCTGCACCCAATGGGTTTGTCATCACCACCAATGCCTTTCATTTTTTTCTGGAGACGGGCAATTTACGGGACCCCATAAATGCGAGCCTGGCCGACCTTGATATCAGCTCCCCCTCCTCCCTGGACCAGACAGCCCGTAAAATAAAGACCCTCATATTAAATGCCCATATCCCAAAAGAAATTGATAAAGCCATTACAATGGCCATGAAGGGCATTGAAAAAGGAGATGGCGACGATTTCAGGATTGCCCTTCGCAGCAGCGCGGTTAAAGAGGATGGAACCGCATCCTTTGCCGGCCAGTATCAATCCCTGTTAAATCTTAAAAAAGAGAATATTTCAAATGGATATAAACAGGTCATTGCCAGCAAATATTCTGCCCAGGCACTCTTTTACAGGATCAGTCATGGAATTTTAGATCATGAGACCCCCATGGCCGTCCTGGTCCTTGAAATGATTGATTCAAAATCATCCGGCGTGATGTATACCCGGGATATTGAAGATACACGTTCTGACAATTTATTAATCCATTCTGTCTGGGGGCAGGGAGGGTTGCTCGTAGAAGGTGATGTGTCACCGGATGTGATCAGGATATCTAGACAAAAGCCTGATAGCCTATTAACCACCGAAATCTCAGCCCAAACAAAACAAATGGTTTTAGGACCGGATATTTGGACCCAAACCGATATTCAGACCCAAACTATTGATACAAATGAACGACAAAAAAAAGACCTCTCCCTTGATATCCCCACAGCATTGACCCTTGCCAGATGGGGAATTGACCTTGAATCTCATTTTAATCAGCCCCAGGATATTGAATGGTGCCAGGATAAATCCGGCAACATTTTTATCCTCCAGTCCAGGCCCTTGAACATCCCTCCGGTAAAAAATCAACCGACTGACAACCCACAGACACCTGAAAATAAAATTTTGAATAACATCATCTGTTCAGGAGGTGAATCGGTCTGCCCGGGAACCGGTGCAGGCCCTATTTACATTCTTGAACAATTATCACAAATACCCCATATACCAAAAGGATCCGTGCTTGTGGTCAGGCATACCCAGCCTCAATTTGTTAGGGCAATAGAAAATATAAATGCCGTTATCATCGGCACTGGAAGCCGGGCCAGCCATTTTTCATCCATTGCAAGGGAATTTGGGATTCCCGCTGTTGTAAACCTGGAAAAGGGATTTCATGATCTTGTCCAGGGAGACTTTGTGACGGTGGATGCCGACCGGAGCATTGTATACCAGGGAAGGGTAGAATCCTTACTGGAAAAAACACCCCCAAAAAGAGATTTTTTTGCTGGCAGCTCTTTTATGCTCAAACTCAGGTATGTGATTAATTTTTGTGCCAAATTAAAACTGACAAACCCGGCATCAGACGCTTTTGTTCCAGAAGGATGCCGGTCCCTCCATGATATTATCCGGTTTGTCCATGAAACAGCCATGCGAGAAATGTTTTTAATGGGGAATAGAAAGGGCAGCCGGAAAAATGGGGCAAAACAACTCATTTCCGACATCCCCATGCTCTTTTATATCCTCGATGTTGGCGCTGGGATAAAAGAGTATCCCAAAAATGAGGAGTCAAAAAAAGAAAATCCGTCGAATGAAAATTTTCTAAAACCCGAAGATATTGTCAGCATTCCCATGAAAGCCTTACTAACAGGGCTTTCCAACCCCAAAATATACTGGTCTGAAACCACCCATTTTGACTGGGAGGCCTATGACAAAATTGTCATGGCAGGCGGTATTATCAGTGCCGATTCCCCCATGTTTGGAAGTTATGCGGTTATCGCAAAAGAGTATTTGAATGTAAATTTCAGATTTGGTTATCATTTTGTCATCATAGATACCATCTGTTCTTCTTCAAAAAAAAATAATTATATCCTTTTTAGATTTTCCGGCGGCGGTGGCAGTCCCGAAGGAAGAACCCTCAGGGCCCATTTTATAAAAGAAATTTTAACCCGGTTTGGATTTATGGTTGACATCAAATCAGATCTTATTGATGCCCAATTCAAACACGGCTCCTTAAAAACCATGGAAAAAACACTGGATATACTCGGGCGACTTTTGGGCGCCACCAAACTTTTGGATATGTATCTTAAAGAAACCTCAGGAGTAGAAGCCTTGGTGAATGATTTTATGAATGGTCGGTATGATTTCAGGTCGGATGTTGATGAAAAATAATAAGAGGAAATTAAAATGTCCACATACCCCATAACATGGATTACCGGGAGCCTTGCTGTCGGTTACGCCCCCATGTCATATGCCCAGTTTGATGCCATAAAAGCCCAGGGGATTGATGCCATTGTAAATCTTTGCGCTGAGTTTTCCGATCTCCATGAGATTGAATCTGCTTCAGGATTTGAGGTATATTACCTTCCCATCTGGGATGAGGAGGTTCCCGAAATAAAAGACATGGAAAAGGCATTGGCCTGGCTTGATGAAGCCATTTATCTTGGGAAAAAAGTGCTGGTCCATTGCCGCCACGGGATTGGAAGAACCGGCACCTTTGTCACCTCCTATATGATTCGCAGAGGGCTAACCCTCAAAGCCGCTTCAAAAAAATTGAAACCCTCAAATGCAACCCCTTCCAATTATGGTCAGTGGAAACTATTGAAAACCTTTGGTAAAAGATCCGGCGCCCTGACCATTCGGGAACCCTCCCTGGAGATCAAGAACAGGGTGGATCTAAGTCTTTTTTTTTCCGATTATGAATCCTTGATCAAAAACATTGATAAGCAGATTGATAAGCAGATTAATAAGCAAATTCAAAAACAGCCCAACGCCCCCCGCACCCAACGCGACAAAACTGACCCAACCTATTGTTCAAAAAAATTTGATCTTCAATTGATAGAAGTAATTTACCTCCACTATAAAATGAACAAACAATTTAGCTCCGTCCAAAGGGAACAACTGATAGAAAAAGCGATCAAAACCTATAAAAAAGAAGACACCAGCTGCCTGTTCAATGAAGGTTCCGGTTGTGAGATTTTCGAAATAAGACCGGCAAGATGCAGAATTTATGGAACACTTAGCTTTTCAAGCGATGAAAATGAGATCCGGGGTCTGCTGTTTGAACTTTCCAAAACCATATTTTTAGCCTTATCCGGAAATTTTTTGACCGATACCGATTTTACATTTTCCGTTGCGGATACGATATCCGGAAAATTTGTTCAACGATTTTTCCATTATATGGCTGACATTGAAAAAAAGATCATAGCTATCCAAAAATCAACTGAAAATCAACTTCCCTAAGCAGATGGAAGGATACCAAATTTTATGGCGCTTCAAGAACCTGGGCGACCTTGTCTTCCAACTCCTCTTTATCAATGGGCTTCACGCAATATTCATTGGCGCCAAGCGATAAGCACTCCCTGGCGGTCTCAATGGTAGGATAGCCCGTCAGCATGATCACCCGAATGGCCGGCGCTCTTTTTTTCATTTCTTCCAGAACCTCAACGCCGCTCATCTTTTTTAACTTGATATCTAATATAGCCAGATCCACCTCACTGGATTCTACAAAGGAAATGGCATCTTCTTCTTCTGTAAAAGGCGTCACTGTATGCCCTTTTCTCTCAAGAATCCGTTTGATCAGGTTCGCTGCATCCAAGATATCATCCAATGCAAGAATGTTCGCCATTTATATTCCCTTTTTTCCTATTTAAATTAGAAGGTGACCGACAACCCATTATCTTTCAAACAACAATTGCTTAATTTTTTGAGCCAGGACAAGGCTGTCCAAAGGCTTTGTGGTGTAATCATTCATCCCCACCCCGAGGCATTTTTCCATATCCCCGAGCATGGCATGGGCGGTCAGGGCAATAATGGGGATTTGGGGATTCAACACGGTCGATTTTTTTGCCCGTATCTTTCTGACACAATCATACCCGTCCATTACCGGCATTTGAACGTCCATGAGCACCAGGTCATAGGCGTTTTTTTCAAGCTCTGCCAGGGCCTGGCATCCGTCATTGACGGCATGGCTATAAAATCCAAATTTTTTTAAGATACTTTGTACCACCTTCTGGTTCACCGGATGGTCTTCCACCACCAGAATTCTTGCCTGGTGCTGTTTGGATTCAATTTTTATTTTATCATCTTTTATTTTATCCATTTTCATTCTATCAATGATCCCGAATCTTTTGCCTGTAAGTTCTGTCAAAGAATCATTGACCGGCTCCATCCCTTTTTGTTTTTTAAAAAGAATCGTAAAGGTAAAGGTAAAGGTAGAACCGACGCCTGGCAGGCTCTTCACACGAATTTTTCCCCCCATCAACTCACAAAGCTGTTTGGAAATAACCAGCCCCAGACCGGTACCTCCGTATTTCCGGGTGGTGGAAGCATCCACCTGGTGAAAGGACTGAAATAATTTTTGAACCTGCCTCTCGGTCATGCCAATGCCGGTATCTGATATCATAAACTCAATTTTAACCGGGTCCGAAACCGCCTGGGTCACCCCCACCCTAAGATGAATCTTTCCGCCATGATCCGTAAACTTAATGGCATTCCCCACAAGATTCATCAAAATCTGGCGCACCCGCCCCGGATCCCCCATAAGCCTGAACGGCACATCGTCATCAATGAGCGAGGTCAATCCCAATTGCTTTTCCCGACTTCGCATTGCCAGAATCCCAAAGATTTCATCCACCAGATCTCTCAGGTTAAAAGCGATTTCCTCCACATCCAGTTTCCCGGCTTCGATCTTTGAAAAATCCAGGATATCATTCAGAACGGTTAAAAGGGTTTCCGCACTCTGCTGAATGATATTCAAACCGTCCCGGGTTTCTGGCGAAAGGGATTCATCAAGCAGGATATTGGTCATCCCAAGAACCCCGTTCATGGGCGTTCGAATTTCATGGCTCATATTGGCCAAAAATTCGCTCTTGGCAAGATTGGCTTCCTTTGCCTCCTGGGTCATGACAAAGGCATGGTCAATTGCCTTCTGAAGATTTCGATTCAAGTGCGTAAGTTCCAGGGTCTGGATCTTTAATTCATCATTGAGATTTTGAATCCTGGTTTCATCATTTTTTCTCTGGGTTACATTCCTGAGAAGGACAAAAGTCCCGGTAAAAGAACCCTTTTGGTTTTTAAAAACACCGCAGGAAAGCGCTATCTCTAAAATTTTCCCATCCTTGGTATAGCGCCTGGTTTCCAGCTCCACCTGACCTATTTTAAATACCTGGGCAATGGCATCCATGGTTTCCGGCAGGCTCTCCTGTGGCACAAAATCCATTTTTTTACCTGCGACCTCTTCCAGGGTCCACCCAAAGGTAAGGGTAAAGGCGGGATTCAGATAAACCACCCTTCCTTCCATATCATAAAGAACAATGGGATTGGGAGATGCTTCCAAAATTGAATGATAATGAACTTCAATCCCCTCAAGGGAAGAGATTTCTTCCCTGGCCAATTCTAATTCCTGGCTTAGACGGGCCACCTGCTCTTCCAATAAGCGTATTGATTTGTTATCTTCCATTTGCAGTTTTCCATTGTGCTGAAAAAATAGGAGGTTGCCATGAATACGGTTTACCATGAACATGGTCTGCCATGAACCTTGACAGATAATCGCAATATAACATAATCTCTACCATGAAATCAGTCCAGAATCCAAGGGAATCCGGCATAATCCTTGATTTCATTTGAAGAACACAAAACTTATCATTGATTTTCATTAAAATTCATAATAATGAACTAATGAACAGGTCAATATATTATTAAACAAAGGATTTAAAGGCAAAAGAACGCAGTCCTATATATCTTCTAATTCATTATGGTGAACAATGACAAAACCCTACCAGGCACCCATCGTCAAAAAAGCGTTTCTCATCCTCAAAGCAATCAGTACCAACAAGGGATTGCGGCTCAGCGAAATATCCACCCGTCTTGGAATCAGTAAAAGCACTGTCCATGGCATTACCAATGCCTTGGAAGAACAGGGCGCTATTCTCAGAGATCCTGTTTCCAGAGAATTTACCATCGGTGCCACCCTCATGGAGCTGGGGAAAGCCGCCTATGAACGAATGGATTTTAAACGGGCTGCCCGCCCGGCCATGGAGCACCTCATGGAACAATGCCATGAATCTGTATTCCTGGGCGTCCGTAACAAGTCTTCCGTAACCATCATTGACATGGTGGAATCCAGAAAAGACTTTAAAATATCCTCTCCCATCGGCACTTCCCTGCCCCTCCTGGCCGGGGCCATGGGGAAAATTTTTTTATCGGCAATGACACCGGTTGATGCCCGGGCCTATTTAATGGAAAATCCCCCGAACCGGTTCACCTCGAAGACTATCACAGACCCGGATATCTATTTAAAAACACTTGAAACCGTCAGAGAAACCGGAATTGCCTTTGATGATGAAGAATATATCGCAGGTGTCAGGGCCATTGCCGCCCCCATCCAACCCCAGGGCGTCTATTTCCCGGCCATCTGGGTGGTGGGCTTTACGGCCAGCATGGATGACGAGAAGATACCGGCCATCATAGCCCAAATCCGGGCCGCCGCATTTGAGATCAATACAAACCTGGCAGGAACACCACCGGCTTCTTAGAAAACCAACCCTATTCCAGAGTTTTTTTGGGGGGAATCAAAACCTTAGGTGTACTGCCGGAATTCCCCAACGCCCTGGCCAGAATCTCTCTATTTTTTTTTTGAAGGGATGGATAACGCCCTGCCAGAAGGGAAGATTTTTTGGCCAGATCCTGGGCTTGGTGCAAATTGCCCTGTACCAGCCGGACCTTGGCCATCAGATGCCAAAGGAATGGGTCCTGGGGATCGATACGTATCCCCTGCTCCAGGGTGGCAAATGCAGCAGCAAGCTCATTTGACCGGATCTGCTCCTCCGCCTTTTTCGTCAGGGCAATGATAATATCCCGACG
>JAFLJU010000187.1 GCA_022712835.1 Desulfobacteraceae bacterium | reverse complement strand
GGCAATCAGGTTGGCCAGACCACCGGTGGCAATGATGGTGGGCTCAGTGTTCATTTCCGCTTTCATCCGTGCCACCATTCCATCCGCCATGGCTGCATTTCCGTAAATAATGCCTGATTGGATGCTTTCAATGGTGTCTTTGCCGATGACCGCTTCCGGGGCCTGGAATATTTCCACCCGAGGAAGCCTGGATGCACGTTGAAAAAGGGCTTCGGAGGAAATCATCACCCCGGGCACAATGGCGCCTCCCAAATATTCTCCCTTTTCGGAAATGGCATCAAAGGTGGTGGCCGTACCAAAATCGATGATGATCAGGGCAGATTTATATTTTTCATAGGCTGCCACGGCATTTACGATTCGATCCGCCCCCACTTCATTGGGATTCTTGTACAAAATGGGCATCAATTTTTTGACCGAGGCAGGGTTGATCCACAGGGGGCTTAACTTCAGAAATCGCTCGCAAAAGGCGTTCAAAATTGGGACCGATGACGGAACCACAGAGGAAATTACCGTTTTTTTGATCTGGATAGGGTCGATCCCCTTGTCTGAAAACAGGGCTTTGGCCAACACATTAAATTCATCTGCCGTGTTGTCCCGGACCGTTCGAATCCGCCAGTCTTCCTTGAGAACATCCCCGTCATACACACCGATCACCGTGTTGGTATTTCCCACATCAATAACCAATAACATCCTTGAGCTCTCCTTTTATTCAATTTTAACGGTAAACACCTGGGGATCCGCCCCTGTCATAACCAGATCCACGGGCACGTTTATATAGGCATGGCGGGCATATACCCCGGCCGGAATATCTTTGAGATCAATAAAGACGTAAATTTGATCCAGAATAGTTTTATTGCCCAAGGTGTCAAAAAGGCCTTTTATGTCGATGGTGATCACAGAAGGTTCAATGGTCACCTTAAGGCTGGTGTTCCAGACCTGAATGGGGATATCCGCAATGGTTTTGGTCACCATCTCCTGCTGGATGGGAACGGTCACGGTGAACATGGTATGGCTGGATGAATAGAGCTGGGGATTTTCAAGATCCAAGGGAAGATTTTTTTTAAATTCTTCCCCGGCACCCGTCAGGTCAATGGGTTTGGTTTTCAGCTGATCGATGCTGTTAATAAGGGACTCGCCCCCGGTGAGTTCCACAAAGGCAGGGGAACAGGCAGGTTCGAGAGCGATATGCCCCTGGGCAGGTTCCCCGATATAGGGCACGGTGATTTTAAAGGTCTTGGTAATTTTCTTTTCCAGTCGGACACTTAGAAAAGAAGGATTAATAGAGAGAATTTTAATGGCCGGATCCATGGGAATCCGGGTTTTATCCACGGGCAGCATATAGGCGCCTGGTTCTATGGAATCAGATGCCCCTGCCGGATCAAATTCAAGATCGGTATACAGATCTGCCGGATATAAAATGGTTTCCTTGTTGATCAGTTCAATCAGGCGGGGATCGGCCAGAATTTTGATTTCAATTTTATCGGTATGGCGGTAAGTCAATACCATGTCTTCGGGGATATTGGTAAAATCAACTGGCAGCAACAGATCGGTTTCAACCGGTTCAATCGTGCAGGCAAACCCCAAAAGCGAAATCAAAAGCAATATCAAAAAAAAGACCGGAAAAAGACGGCGCCCGAACCAGGCTTTCTTAAATTCAGGCATTCCTGATGGCATCAATAATACGGGTAAAAGAGATAATTTTTTCGACATCATGAACCCTGACAATATGGGCACCTTTTAAAATTGAGGCGGCAACCGCTGCCAGGGTTCCGTATTCTGTCTTGACATTGTCCGGACTTAAGGGGGCGCTTTCTTTTTCATTAAGGATTGTCTGGATAAATGATTTCCGAGAGGGTCCCATTAACACAGGATACCCCAGGTCGCAAATTTTTGATAAATGATTGATGAGCACCAAATTATGTTCTACCGTTTTCCCAAATCCAATGCCGGGATCCAGAATGATTTTTTCCCTGGCGATTCCCTTTTCCATGGCAAATTGAGCCCTTTGAGCCAGATAAACCGTGATCTCTTCCATGAGATCATCGTAATCCGGATTGACCTGCATGGTTTCAGGGGTTCCCTTCATATGCATGAGCACACAAGGCACCTTTTTCTCGGCCACAAGATCTGCCATGGCAGGGTCCTTTTCAAAAGCAGAGATATCGTTAACAATGGCGGCCCCGGCAGCCAGGGCCTCCCTGGCAACACTTGCCTTCACCGTGTCAATGGAAATGGGAATCTCAATCTGACGGGAAAGGGTTTCAATCACCGGAATCACCCGGTCCAATTCTTCCTGCTCGGACACGGGTTCTGCAAAGGGACGAGAGGATTCGCCCCCGATGTCCAGAATATGGGCACCGGCCTTAGCCAGGTTTCGTCCCTGGGTAAGTGCTGTTTCAAGGGTATTATACCGACCCCCGTCGGAAAAGGAATCCGGGGTGGCATTTAAAATACCCATGATACAGGCACACTCTCCAAGTTCAAGACGAAACCTACCAAACTCAAGAATATATTTGGGCATGGGGGGGTCCCCTATTCCTTATCTTTGGGCTGCGCTTTCGGGTCCTTTAATTCCATATCTTCCCCATCTGAATCTTCACTATCTGATTCTTCCCTATCTAAATCTTCAGGGTCAGCTTCCGGAGTATCATCAATGGTCTCGTCAACCCCTTGGGTTCCTTGGGAATCATCGGAATCCTTTGGCTCGGACTTGGCCTGAATATCGGGATAGATCTTGATATTTTTCCGTCCAAAAAAATCAAAATCAGGTCTTAATTCGGCAATCAGATCATCCAGTTCCGATCCCTGGACAGTCTCTTTTTCAATGAGCAGCTCTGTTAAGGCATGGAGGAGGTCAATGTTTTCATCCAATACTTTTTTAGCACTCTGGTAGGCCCGGTCAATGAGCACGGCAATTTCCGAATCAATTTTCTGGGCCGTTGCCTCGGAATAGCTTTTGGCCTGGGTCATCTCCCTGCCGATAAAAATGTTGTCTTCATGGTCTTCATAGGAAAGCGGAGCCAGGGAATCACTCATGCCAAAGCTTCTCACCATGCGGTTGGCAAGTTTTGTGGCCTGCTTAATGTCACTGGAAGCCCCGGTACTGATCCGCTTGAAGATAATCTCTTCGGCCACCCGGCCACCAAATGCAATGGCCAGCTCATTTTCCAGCTGATCCTTGTATTTGAAATCCCCTTCCTCGGGTAAAAACCAGGTGACACCGGCGGCCCTTCCCCTGGGGATGATGGTGATCTTGTTGACCGTATCGGTATTGGGCAGAAATCTTGCCACCAGGGCATGACCGCCTTCGTGGTAAGCCGTGGTCTTTCTTTCCTCTTCCTTGATCACCTTGGATTTTCTTTCAAGGCCCATATAGACTTTATCCTTGGAATCTTCAAAATCCAGCATGGACAGTTTTTCATGGTTCCGCTTGGCCGCCAGAAGGGCGGCTTCGTTGACCAGGTTTTCAAGGTCTGCACCGGAGAAACCCGGGGTTCCCTTTGCCAGAATGGTCGGATTCACATCCGCATCCAGGGGAGTCTTTTTCATGTGTACCCGCAGAATACCTTCCCTCCCTTTGATGTCCGGCATATCCACCACCACCTGACGGTCAAACCGTCCCGGTCGGAGCAGGGCTGGATCCAGCACATCTGCCCGGTTGGTGGCGGCCATAAGGATGACCCCTTCATTGGATTCAAATCCGTCCATTTCCACCAACAGCTGATTTAAGGTTTGTTCCCGCTCATCATGACCGCCGCCCATGCCAGCACCCCTTTGACGCCCCACGGCATCAATTTCATCAATGAAGATGATACAAGGCGCATTTTTCTTGCCCTGGGCAAACAAATCCCTGACCCGGGAGGCACCTACCCCCACAAACATTTCAACAAAGTCAGAGCCTGAAATGGTGAAAAAGGGAACCCCTGCTTCTCCGGCCACGGCTCTGGAAAGGAGAGTCTTACCAGTACCGGGATTTCCCACCAACAGCACCCCCTTGGGAATCCGGCCGCCTAAACGGGTAAATTTGTCCGGGGTTTTTAAAAACTCCACTATTTCTTCCAACTCTGCCTTGGCTTCATCAATGCCTTCCACATTGTCAAAGGTCACTTTTTCACTCTTGTCATCTATGAGCCGGGCCCGGCTTTTTCCAAAGGACATGGCTTTTCCACCGCCACCGCCCCCCTGCATTTGACGCATAAAGAAAATCCACACTCCGATAAGCACAATCATGGGCAGCCAGGAAACCACAATGGACATGAGCCATGAGGATTCTGCCGGCGGTTTGGCCTTGATGGCAACGCCACTGGCCCTCAAGGTCTTGATCAGATCCCCGTCTGCCGGGGCAAAACTTTTATATTTCCCGCCACTGCTGTCGGTGACAAATAAATCCTGTCCCTGGATCACCACATCCTGAACCCGGCCGTCTTGGACCATTGACAGAAATTCCGAATACCCGACTTCGGCCTGCTTCACCTGCTGTTGGTTAAAAACATTATAAAGCATGACCATCATCAGGACAATCACCAACCACAGGGAAATATTTTTATAGAATTGATTCAAAGTGTTTCCTCTCTTTTCCGTTTCTTTTTTTTAAATTGATGGAATCAATAAAACTCCAAATATATATAAACATAAAATCCGAATATACAAGAAAAAATTTTTCAGCTTCCCCCCTTTAGATTCTTTGCATCACCCCGCCTTAACCGCTTTTGGGCCTTGCCAAGTTCCCTTAGGGGCAGGGCTTCTTTTTGAATGCAAAGATTCTCCCAGGTTCTGTAAACCCGAATTTGTCCGGGCAAATCAAGACTTTTCCCGGATTCCGATCGATCCATAAGATTAAGAATATCCTGAATATGGGTCAGAGTGATCGCTTTAAGATCTTGCTTAACCAGGCCAATGGCCAAGCGCAATACCCGGTTGATCAGGGCCGGATGGTTTGGGACCAGCTCTATAATTGTCAAAGCTACCAATGTTTTGGTTTGCTTGGCCATACAGCGCTTCAAGGCCTTTGCAGCCTGGTCTGTTAAAAAATCCTCCTCTTGACGAAGGATGTGGCTGAGACGATCCAGACTTGCTTTTATCCCAGGATTAAACTGTTGTTCAAGCTGAGGGATCAAATTGTGGCGGATTTTGTTTCGTAAATAAGATTCATCTGTATTGGAAGAATCTGTCACAAAAGCCTGATTCTTGTCCTTTAAAAAGGTGAAAATCTGGTCTTTTGACAGTTGAATCAGCGGACGGATAAACCGGTTTCCCCGAATAGGAGGAATTCCGCACAATCCTTTGGGGCCTGATCCCCGCAACAGGTTCATGAGCACCTGTTCACAATTGTCATCCAAGGTGTGGCCCGTGGCAATTTTGGTATACCCGTGGGTATCGGCTATCTGTGCGAAAAAGGCATACCGGGCGTCACGGCCGGCTTCTTCTATTGAGAGGTGTTCTTTCTTTGCCAACCCCAGAATATCCACGGTTTTACAAAAAAAGGGCAGGCCCAATTTTTGGGCCAATTCTTTAACAAAGGCTTCATCCCTTTGTGATTCCTCCCCCCGGAGATCATGGTTCAGGTGGGCAATACCAAGCGTCAGGTTCCGGCTATTTGCCAGGGAAAGGAGAACCCGTACCAGGGCCACAGAATCCGGACCTCCGGAAACAGCTACCAGGATTGCATCTTCCTTTTGGACCATGTCAAATTGGGCAATGGTTTCAAAAACTTTCTGGACAAAAAGCGCTTTAAGGGATGCGCCATTGAATTCTGGAATCATCTATATCCTTTCAGCGCAGGCAAACAGTGGATGGGAGGAGGCTGGCATCAACCCTGCCCTGGTGGCATATTCAAAAAATGTGGTCGCCGCAGTGGTGCCGGTTTCACCGATATCCTTTGAAAATTCATTGACATACAGCCCGATATGCTGCTGAATCACTTTCTTTTCCATCTCCTGGGCATGTTCCAGAATATAGGCCTCCCCCAGGGTAGGATGTAAAAAAGCATGGTCAATGGATTCCCGAATCAGGGTCTGAATTTCCAATGCCAGACCCGGCGCCATGGAGCGTTTGACAGCGATACAGCCCAAAGGGATGGGAAGACAGGTTTTGTCCTCCCACCACTGGCCCAGATCAGCTTTCATTTCAAGGTTCATGTTCTGGTATACAAACCGGCCTTCATGGATGATCACCCCGAAATCAGCGGATCCGTTCATCACAGCTGGCATAACACGTTCAAAGGGCATGGGAATGATGGTAGTTTTTGTATTCGGGAACAGATCATCCATATAGAATCGGAACAGATGATAGGCCGTGGTGCCAAGCCCCGGCACAGCGATCACTTTTGTGGTTTTGTCATCCAGATGCCGATTGGGCAGAGAAATGATCAAAGGGCCGCATCCCATTCCCAAAGCCGCACCGGTCCGCAACAGGGCATATTTGTCCAGAAGATTTCCCAGGGCCGCAAAGGAAAGCTTGGTAATGTCATAAGTGCCCCTGGCCGCATTTTGGTTCAGGGTTTCCACATCTTCCAGAACAATATTAAAAGCAAGCCCCCGGGTGTCAATCAGGTGTTTGGCGATGCCTTTAAATATAAAGGTGTCATTGGGACAGCTGGAATAGGCCAAATCATATGTTTTTTTGATTTTCATACCCCCATTAGTATCAATTTTCCTAGGTTGATTGCAATGTGAATTTCACAGAAGGGTAGCTGACCAGCCCATTAAAAGTATAGCAATCTAATAGAAATACCGGCATTCTATATTTTTTTATGGTTCTTGACTGAGTCGTATGATATAAATATACGTAAATTCCCATCATTGTAACTTGTATTAGACAAAACACTATTAGTTTCAAGCTTTCTTTATTCATTTCAATTAAGTGAAGAAAATAATGAAATATATAAAAATTATTATGTTGTTTGTTTTTTTAACTGTATTTGCAGCAAAGTCGAATGCTGAACTAAATAGTATTGATATCATATGTGATGAATGGCCTCCCTATCAAGTGGTGGAAAATAATCAGTTAAAAGGGTTCAGCACCAGGGTTGTCAAAATAGTTTTTAAAAGAATGAAAGTCGACATCAAAAGCATTAAGGTTTATCCGTGGATACGTGCCATGATAATGATTGAAAAGGGCAAGGCTGATGCACTTTTCTCAGCTAATTATACAAAGGACAGAACCAAATTTGCTTTTTATCCAGGTGAAAAAATCGTTGATTCTCCCTGGGTCATGTGGGTGCGTGAAGAAGATGATCTTAAATTTGAATCATTTGATGATTTATCAGGGAAGAAAATCGGTATTGTTCGGGGCTATAGTTATACGTCCGACTTTTGGGTATTTTTAAAAGAACATAACAATTATGACGAAATCGCAAACGATGAACTGAATTTCAGAAAGTTAAATGTAGGCCGTGTTGACTTTATTCCAGCAGAATTGGGAAACGGTTCACACCTCGTGAAAAAATTAGGCTTTAATAAAATTATACCACTCAAAAAGAACCCTTTGAAATCTGATAGCTTGTACATTATTTTTAGCAAAAAAAATGTATCGAAATCATTTGTTGATAAATTTTCCAAGGAATTAAAACAATTCAAACAAGAAGCTCTTTATACATCCCTTTATAATGAATACTTTAAATCCAGTCCTTGAGTGAGAGTTGCTATGAGATAGGCATTACCCCTCATGCACACCTGATCAGGTGTCAATGGCAATTGACGGAACCCGGGTTCTTGGGTTCATCTCCTCCCTGAAAGTCACGTTATATAAAGTTTTTTCCAAAACAAGCCGGGCAATTATCCCTTTAATGATGGTGCCTCTTTCACACTTATTTCTCACTTTTATGATGCCCCCGAGGTGCAGAGAATTGACATGTCGTAATCCAAGCGTTGTTCTCAATGACTCAAGCCCTTTGATTTCAGTTTCCAGGGTTTCTATTGGTTCCAAGTTCGTAGCAATTTGTGCTTCCAGGGATGACATACCCGCCGTGAAAATCATCTCACTGCGGTAGGTATTGGGCTCAGCCGTGTGATGAGTGGATTCCGGATCCAGTTTCTTTGTAAACTGCTCAACCACATGGTCCAGAGACAACTTTTCAACTGATGTCACGATTTTCTTCACCATACCCAGCCCGGCCTTGGTTTCAGGAAACTTTAAAAAAATAGATCTCACAGTGGAAAAATCCGGCAGGCTTTGCAGGTACTTTATCTTCCCCTCAAGTTCTTCATGTTGATAAAACTCGGGCGCCTCAATGATTTGGATCAGGTTTTTTAAGATTACCTGTTCAAGGCGGTGATTTTTCTCTTCTTCCAAATCTATTTGGTATGTTGATAACAATTTTGCGATATCGTCTTCTTTTTTTAAAATGGCCAATTCTGCACGCCTGGTTTCAATTGTGTGGTCCAGGGTAAGAATTTGGTCCCCCGGTTTCAGGCCGACTACGAGCACACAAGGCCGGGTTTTATCCATTAAACTGTCTTTGATGGTGATGCCCTTATATGCAATCACCTGGGATCCCACGACCGAAGAATTGACAGCCAGCAGATCATTGTCCGTCTCAATTTTTGAATTAACGATGGAATAGAAGGCTTTAATCGGCCCCTGGGCCGTAACAAGTGTCTGATACCCGGGCGCTTCAGCACCCGATGTTTCATCTGGTTTTTCAATGCCGATATTCCCATGGACAACAAGGGATTCCGTACAGACCACGCATCCCGCAAGAGAACCATGGAGTACCAGGGAACGGCATCTTAAAATTCCCTCCTGGGTTAGGTCCCCTTTCATTTCCACTCTGACTGATTCGTAGGTTTGCAGGGTGTCAATGCTGATGCTGCCCATGATTTTTTTTTCTTGGACGCTCCTGACAACCGGCTCGACCATCAGGGTTGTGTCATTTTTCAAAACAGGGCGGCCGTCGATCCGGGCCAGAAAATCACCCCCTTTTCTCACAACCCCGTTTCCGGCGTTCAAGACACAGATCAAGGGCTTGTCCGGCAGGATAGGATGTCCGAGAACATCTTTCCCCGGTTTTCCTTTCTCCCCGGGAATAATCTGGGCCAGAAGACTGCCTTTTTTCATAAAAATCGGCTCATGGGTCTCTTTTTCCGGTTCAGTATGATTCTCCTTGGTCGTTGGAGGTTCCATGGGATCAGAGGCTGGTCGTGTCGGCTCGGTATTGTCCGGCTCGACATTATCTGGCTCGGCATTCTCTGGCTCGGCATTCTCTGGCTCGACATTGTCCGGCTCGGCATTGTCCGGCTCGGCATTGTCCGGTTTCTCCTGACCCTTTGTGGATTCATCGTCAAAATACAACTGGATGCTCTCATGGGTGCATTGCCTGGATGGAATCCCTTTTGCTACTAAAACTTGGGATTTTTTTCCTGTTTTTTGAATCATTTCTTCCAAAACAGCATCTTCCACAATACCGAATCTGATTCCCACCCGTCTGAGCCAAATAATAAATTCATAAAGCAAAATCGGCTCTTCTGGTTCCATTCGTTTTTCTACATGTACCTCAAGGCCGTCCTTGGAGAGATGGTAATCAAATATTTTGTTCAATTTTTTAGAAATTTTTATTTCAGACTGGACTGTATACAGAGATCTCTCAAGATCCAGCCTTCTTTTCTCAAATTGTTTTTGTTCCAAAAGGATTTCCAGGATATCTTGGTCAGATTGACCCGATATTTCCTGTAGAATCTCACCTATAAAACGAGATTTTCCCTGGGCCAGTCTTTCGGTTTTTTGAATATCCAGAGCAGCATTGACCTGTTCCAATGTAACCTGTTCCTTTTTAATCGCAAGCACCCCAAACCGCTTGTTCACGGCATCTTTTTTTATTTGGGTCTCTCCCATAACATTGAAGGCATCAAGAAGCTGTTCATTTTTAATTCGATTTTGAGTCAACAGAATTGAAATCCGGTCACTCTCGTAGATGGCTTTATTTTCAACCAGAATATCTCCGATTTTTTTATCGGTCTTATTTTTTTTAAAATAGTTTTGTTGGTATTTTAAGGCTTTGTCCACGTCATCGGCAGGACAAATGCCGTTGGCAACCGCAAGTCTTCCAAATTGCATATCCTCAGACTGAAGTTTGAGATGTACCTCCAACGCCTGCAAATATTCTATTCGTTTGTCGGAAACCAGATTCTCTTGTTTGAAAATGTCCAGAACATTAATGTCTGGATCTTCCTTGGATTGTTCTTCCAGAAGCCTGATGACTTCTTCTTTTTCGCAGGACTTAAGGAACACACAGTCAGCGGCCAGGTTAATCAGGCCCATGTTCCGTTCAAAGCCAGGTATCGATGTATCTGAATCCATTATCCCCTCTTTAAACACCGCCATGCGCCGCCAGCCCTTCTTCGATAAGGTTCAAGAGGGGGGCCTTTTGTTCGGGAAATTTGTATCCCTCATAATCATGGGTGAGCAATATCTGGCCCTTAGAATTTCGCCAATTGTTACCCGCATGGTCGAAGCAAACCCGGGACGTCACCTCAAGGGTTGTTATCATTTGCTTTAGCTCCATCAGTTGTTCCCGGGGGGAAAGGATATTCACTTCCCCTGACTGAATCTGGGCATGGAGCGGGGTACCGGCAATGGCCCGAAAGGGTCGGGATCGAATGTAATGGGGATTGATGGCATTGAGCACCCGGGCAGTGTTTGTTGCATGGGCACGGGTCAGCTCTTTCCCGCCAAGGCCTGGCATCCAATACTCCGAAACCTGGAATCCGGCGGCCATGGCTTTCTTACCGCCCTGGATCTGACCCTCTGGGGTAACTCCTTTTTTGATTTTTTTTAATAATTCGTCATCCCCGGTTTCCAGGCCCAGGTGAAGCCGGTCAAGACCCGCCTTTTTAATGGCACATAGATCCTCTGTCGATTTTTGAACAAGGGTTCTGGCCCGGGCATAGGTGGTCACTCGGTTGATGGAAGGAAAGGTTGTTTTTAAATGATTCAGGGCGGCCACAAGATCCCGGGTTTTCATGATCATGCTATTGCCGTCCTGGATAAAGGCGGTTTGCCCCCGGGCCATCAGCCAGTGGACCAGCATAGGGAATCCTTGGTGAGAGTTCAGTTCCGGAACCTTTTCCATCAAGGAGATAGCGGCATCCCGGGTGATCTCCCCCCCTTGGCCCATGGCCAGGGAGGCAGCGGTCAACTCCCGTGCAAGCCGGGCCATGGCATCGATGTCCCCTTTAATTTCTGCAATAGAACGAAGTTGAAACTTTTGATTTTTGTACATGGTGCAGAAAGTACAATGGTTCCAAGGACAGTTCCGGGTAAATCGCAGGAGCAGTGAATCGCTGCCTCCTTCACTGGGCGGCCGGTAAATACCGGTTTCAAAATGAAAATCTTTAATAGTCATGATAATATAACCTTAAGAATACGCCCGGGTTGTTTTCCACAAATAGGGCAAGGTTTTCCTGGGTGATCCGGTAGAGCAGGGTATCCGGGCCCACCGTATAGGTTGCCAGGGCCGGTTGATTAGTAAGAATCATACTGGTGCCAAAAAATTTTCCCCGTTCAAGAGTCGCAACCCTCTTCTTGTTCTGTTCCACCCGTACCTGCCCTTTGCAAATGAAATAACAGGCATCCGGCTTCTCTCCTCTTCTGAGCAGAGGAGTATCTCCATCAAGGGCTGCCATGGGCTCCAGCATCTGAAAAAACTGGGTCTCCTGGGACGGGGTAAGATACCGAAATATTGGGGTGGGGGCCAACAGGTCCCTGAGCGCTTTATCCTGGACAATGGACAGGTGAAACAGGTTTTTTTCCATGGGGGTATTCCGGATAAAAGCCTGCATTTCCGTCCGGGGGATGCAAATCAGCCGGGCCTCGCTTTTGGCAATGGCCGTTGCGGTTCTGGGCCCATCGGAAAAAAGACATTTTTCTCCAAAAAAATCACTTCGGCCACAGGTGGTCAGACAGGCCCCCTGGTCCACAATTTCCACCTGGCCGGTCATTACCAAATAAAAAAAGTCACCCCTGTCTCCTTTATTGAAGATGGTGGTCCCGGGTTTGTAATGTCTGGGCCGGGCAATACATAAAAATTCAAGGGTTTTTTCAGGGGCCAGGTCATTGAATAGCGGCAAATCCAAGTAGGTGCCTAATATTTCAATGGCCTGGCAGAATTCTCTGGGAGGCACCGCAAGTTCAACTGTTGCGGACAGGCCCGTGGGCGCTATTTTCAACCCGCTGTTTTCAGGGATCATCTCCCGGGCCACATGAACCAGGTACATCCGCTGCCGGACAGCTTCCGGAAGGGAAACCAGAAAGTCAATGGGGGTATGCAACGGGGGGATACCGGCTTCATGAAAGATCAGGTCCCGGTCCCAGGGAAACCCGTTTAAAAATTGCTGCCTGTTTTTATCCACCACCCCTTTTTCATGGAGCATATCCACATAGGCCGGATCATTGTGGGTATCTGAGCTATACACCATGGTTTTCCCTGAAAAGTCCACCTGGAGGGAAATGGTGGGAATGGAGTGGAGAGAATAATTAAACTCAAACATCCCCCCATTGATATTTATGGGGGCCCCAATTGTCAGGGGAATGAACCGGATGGCCTGTTCCAGCATATTTGCGGGAATATCGGTCAGGGCATCGGATTTTCTGATAAAACTGTTAAAAATGGTCTGGGTGGTATAGAGGGTGATTTTCCCTTCCAGCATAATTTTCTGGAGGGTGCCGGCATCGTGATCGGCATGGCAATGGGTGAGAATGATACTGTCCAGAACTTTTGGGTTCACCCCCAGACGAATCAGATCAATGGCGGAATGAATCGGAGGATCCACCATGATGCCCCGGCGGTTGACCCATATGATCATCCCGGAAGTCATGGCACCGGGATCAAATCCATGTCCCGACCCCAGAGTGGTAATGCCGAACAACGGCGGATAAAACACCAGGGCCGTATCAAAATCAACTTTTGATACCGTACCCAACGCCCCATGGGGATCAAATTGGGCAATCTTTTTACCCTGGTCAAAAACCGAGTATGATAAAGCACCATCCACATGGATTTCAAGGTTATCCAGGCGAACCTGTCCCTGGGAGTCAAAGGGATAAAACTCCACCACATCTTCTATTTGGAAAGGCCGGACAACCCCCTCCACCGGAACAGTTCTGAAATTAAGCATCTCAGCTTTAAGATCCGGATATCCCGGCGTGTCCTGTCCATTGATAAATTCACCTGCATAGTCCAGTTTTTCCGGTCCGAACAAGGCTTCATTCAAAAGAGTCAGTACCCGCCTTTTCTGATTTTGAGTGCAGACCACCCTTATTTTTCTCTTACGGAAGAAAAAATTATAATAAATGGGAAATTCCAGCTCGGAAAAGGAGATCCCCTGGTCCATGGAAAACAGAAGGGGGGGGAGGATAAAGGTAGATGGAACACCGATATCAATAGTCATTGAATCTTTGATGGTTTCCGGGGGCACGCCAAACTGAACCGGTCCTGAAGAGGTTGATATCAACAATCCGCCCCGGGGAAGATGCCAAAGATTCTGGGTGTGATCCATTTCCATAACCCTCCTGTTGGTTTTGTTCCTGGATAAGATGCCGGGGTTCACCATAAAACAAAACGTCCATCCGGTGGAAAGCAATTCCCAGACATCTATTGATTCCATATCATAACCGGGTGAATACAACAAATAAAACCGGCATGGATTTCGGTTTATCCCCCATCGCTTTACTTTTGATCTGACATGCTTATGGTTTGAAAATAATACAGAAATGACTCAGAAAACGTTAAGGAGCTGTCCTGATAATAATATGAAAAACAACAATTATATATCTGATTTAACAAATGATGTAATAGATACGGTGCTGCCGGAATCCTTTTCCCAAGAGCCCAGGGAAATGCCGGTTGCTTCCTCCTCTCCCACAAAAGAATTGGACCGGATCATTGTCAAAGGCGCCAGGGAGCATAATCTTAAAAACATTGATGTGGAGATCCCCAAAAAAAAACTGGTGGTCTTTACCGGGGTATCGGGGTCTGGAAAATCCAGCCTGGCCTTTGACACCATTTTTGCCGAGGGCCAGCGCCGGTATGTGGAATCTCTCTCTTCCTATGCCCGGCAATTCATCGGGCAGATGGAAAAGCCCAAGTACGACACCATCCGTGGACTGTCCCCCACCATTGCCATTGAACAGAAGGCGGCCAGCAAAAACCCCCGGTCCACCGTGGGAACCATCACGGAGATCTATGATTATCTCAGGGTATTGTTTGCCCGGGTGGGCACGCAATTTTGTTTCAAATGCGGGGAAAAGGTGGGGCGGGGACATGCCCAGTCCATGGTGTCCCAGATTTATTCTTTGCCAGCCGCCTCAAAAATCCTGATTCTGGCCCCCATTGTGGAGAATCGGAAGGGGGAGCACAGGGAACTGCTGGATGAGTTGAAAAAAGAGGGGTATGCCCGGGTCCGAGTGGACGGGGTGGTCCAGGCTCTCGAAAATGTCCAGACTCTTGCCCGGAACAAAAAGCATCACATTGAAGTGGTGGTGGACCGTCTTATCATCAAACAGGAGATAAGCTTTGAAAAACGGCTCACCGATTCAGTGGAAACCGCTCTGAAGCTAGGCCATGGTCAGATCATTGTTCACATGGAGGGAAGGGAAGATTTAAAAATGAGTGAGGCCCGGTCCTGCTGCGGCATTGCCTATCCCGAACTCACCCCCCAGATTTTCTCCTTCAATTCCCCTTTGGGCATGTGCCCGGAATGTAACGGAATCGGGACCCTTTTGGCCATAGATCCGGACAAGGTGGTGCCGGACAAAACCCTGAGCATCCGCCAGGGGGCTGTGGTTCCCTGGAAAAATTATTTTCTTAAGAATCCCAGGTACCAGAACGACAACTCCTGGGGCATGGGCCAGCTGCTGGCCATGGAAACGCAATGGGGCATCAATTTTGACACGCCCTGGCAGGATTTGCCCAAAAAGCAGCAGCAATTGCTTCTTTACGGCTCCAAGAGCAAGGAAATGACAGTGAACTGGACTTCAGCCAAGATCCAGGCAGAGATTACCCGAACCCATGAAGGGCTGGTCCACACCCTGATGCGGCGGTACCGAAATACCCAGTCCGAAGGGCAAAAAAAACATTATGCCGAGTTTATGACCTCTTCCACCTGTACCAGCTGCCAGGGCAAACGGCTCAAAGAGGAAGTCCTCCATGTTTTAATCCAAAAAACCTCCATCATCGACCTTGCGGCAATGACGGTAAGTGATGCCCATGAATTTATTGGGTCCCTGGATCTATCGGGCAACAAACGGCTCATTGCCGAGGAGTTGCTCAAGGAGATCTCGGATCGGCTGGGGTTTCTGGTCAACGTGGGACTGGACTACCTTTCCCTGGATCGCAGCGGCCCCACCCTGTCCGGAGGGGAATCCCAGCGCATCCGGCTGGCATCCCAGGTGGGCAGTGAATTGACCGGGGTACTTTATATTCTGGATGAACCCTCCATCGGGCTCCACCAGCGGGACAATATCAAACTTTTGTCCACCCTCCACCATTTACGAGACATCGGCAACACCCTGATCATTGTAGAACATGACCAGGAAACCATGGAAAGTTCCGACTGGATCGTGGATATCGG
>JAFLJU010000548.1 GCA_022712835.1 Desulfobacteraceae bacterium | reverse complement strand
GGGGGAACACTTTGACCCGGATATCACCGATGTTTTTCTAAAAAACTTTGATACCTTTGTAGAGATCAGAAAAGAATCAGGAATTCTAACCCAGGTAGATCTTGAAAATTTCAAACTCAGCGAAAGAGATCAAATCTGTATCAAAACATGAAAAGGAGATTCCATGCCCCGGCAAATATTGGTAATTGATGACGAACAATCTATCCGCAGCTTACTTAGACAAGTGTTTGAGAGACAAGGGTATCAAGTTTTGGTGGCTCCCAATGGCGATGTTGGTGTCCAACAATTTAAAGAAAACCATGTGGATCTTGTGATCTTAGACCTAATCATGCCGGAAAAAGATGGCATTGAAACCATCCGGGAACTCAAGTCCCTCGACGCTGATATAAAGATCATCGCCATTTCCGGGGGGGGAATTATAAAGCCGGAACTATACTTGAAACTGGCCAGGAGATTCGGTGCAATCTATTCATTCCAAAAACCAATTAACAATGATGAAATAACAACCTTTGTAAAAACTTTATTTGCCCAAACATAAGCTGATTGGTCACCACAGATCGCCAAAACATAGTATTGCATGGCAATCGCCGATATTTTGGTTTGACAATCATAAAGAAACCCTTAATATTTGAAGTAATTTTTTAATTTAAGGAGACAAATATGGCAGACTTAACAGCTGTAATGGAAACTAGCAAGGGACCGATTCGCATCAAACTATTTGCAGATCTTACCCCTTTTACCTGTGGGAATTTTGTAAACCTTGCCAAAAGAGAATATTATAATGGTCTTAAGTTTCACCGTGTCATCCCGGATTTCATGGTCCAGGGCGGATGCCCTTATGGAACTGGCATGGGAGGACCTGGATATGAATTTGCAGATGAATTTAAAAAAGACCTGAAACATGACAAACCAGGTATCCTTTCCATGGCAAATGCAGGGCCCGGCACAAACGGCAGTCAGTTTTTCATCACCCATGGTCCCACCCCCCATCTTGACGGCATGCACACCGTTTTTGGTGCGGTTGAAACAGATGATGACCAGAAAATTGTGGATAGTATTACCCAGGAAGACATCATTGAAAAGATTACCATCCAGGGAAATGTCGGGGCCCTTTTAAAAAAGGTACAACCCAAAGTGGATGAATGGAATAAAGTTGTGAACAAATCCTTTCCCAAACTTCCCAAAGCCTAAGCTTTACCCTTTGTGAACCTGGAAATGGATACCCACCAAAATACCCACGGGGCATCCCACAAATAGATAAAGGGCTGGATTGACATTCAATCCAGCCCTTTATTATTTAATATAAACCCGTCTAGGACAAATCAAGATACAAGGGAATTACGTGGAGAGATGGACTGTTTTCTTCGGTCTCCCCCAACCGCCAGCCGGATATATCCAAGCCGGATGCTTCCATTTTACTGACCATGCCTTTGATATCAATCAAGGGATGGCGCTGGAAAACCGTGGGCAACCCATAGGTCAGATTGCAGACTAGACATTTCCCGGGCCGCTGGATCAGGTTAAAGGCGAGCACGATCCTGTTCGATCCAACCGAGAGACACTCCAACCGGATATCATAAGCACCCTCGGATGCATCCCCGTATAAGGCCTCAAAAAACTGATCGCTTTTTTCCGGGGGCAAAAGGCTGTCCAGAAAATCCTGGGTGACTATTTTTTCTAAACCGATCTGATTCATAATGATTTCCAATCCTTTATCAGCTTAAGTGTCAAACCATAAATTTCCTTTCTATTAAACCTGCCCTATAAAATCAAGCGTTAAAAAAAAACAGCCTTTGACTGTGATCAGAAACAACAAATAAAACAAAGGACCCATTTCATTGCAATGGTCACATGGTCCTGGCGAATCAATAGGGTCTATAACCCCATGGATGCCCTATTGGTCTTTCATTTTATCCTTTAGAAAGGGGACATAGGCATTGTCTGTTTTCAGGATATGATTCTTCAGCCAATCTGTCAGAAAATCCATTAAGTCCATTGTAATAGTGGCTTTGCCCGTAGTAAAGTGCAAAAAAAATCTCTATCCTTACGGGACTAATCTGTTCAATCTGCAGTATATATGATACGAAAGTTTTTATGAACCCACGATTGTCCATCATCATTCCGGTGTATAAGGAATCCGCCCGTATCGGCGCGACCCTTCACGCAATTTTGGATTTGAATATTCCCATTCCATTTGAAATTATTGTCTCCGACGGGGAGTCTCCCCCTTCCACACGGACCCTTCTGAAGGCCGATAAAACTATCTGTCTTCGGCACCCGGTTAAGGGGATATCCTCTCCCAGGGGCAGAGGGGTTCAATTGAATGCCGGGGCAAAGGCAGCCCGGGGGGATTTATTCTTTTTCCTCCATGCCGATACCCGGATAGATCAAAAAGGGATGGACCTTATGATCGACGCATGGCGGAATCATTCCCCTCCTTTTTTCTGCGGTGCCTTTGACCTTCGAATTGATTCCAAAAGAAAAGTTTTCCGGCTAATTGAAAGAGTGGCCTCTGTGAGGTCTCGAATCACCAAGCTTCCCTATGGAGATCAGGGAATTTTTATCTCCCGGCAATTATTCGAAAAAATCAACGGATTTCCAAATGTTTCCCTTATGGAAGATGTGGGGATCATGATGAAAATAAAAAGAAAGAAGGTGACCCCCGTTTTTTTGCCCCATACCATTTGTACATCTGCCCGGCGCTGGAAAAATCAGGGAATTTTATTCACGACCCTCCGGAACTGGGTACTCATCTCCCTGTATCTCCTGGGCGTCCCCCCCAGGGTGCTGACAAGATATTATTAAATTTAGGCGTGGAAAAAACGATTCTTACGCCAAACTCAAAAACGGGGAATAGGAACTATTGGTTTACCGGAATTGACATCAAACCCTAGGATTGTTCTCTTGAAAGCACTGAAGATCTTCCAGGGTATCAATATCCTGGAGCGCTGGCAAAAGGCCCGGGGTGAGCCCTGCGGCCCGGCACTTTTCAATGGTGATTGAAAACACAGTGTCACTTCCCCAGTCAACTTGGCAAAAAAGGTCGGGACAAAAGCGCTCCCGGTGAAACCCAATGAGCCAATATCCCCCGTCAAGACTGGGACCGATAACCACATCCTTTACATTCAAAATATTTAAGGCTTCCAGAAGGTGGTGAGCACCAATTCCCGGAACATCGGTGCCCACCAGAATGGCTTTCGTAGCTCCCTGGTCAAAAGCTAAAGACAGGGCATTGGCCATGCGCACCCCCAGATCATGGCCTTTTTGTGGCCAAAAGATATGATTCATCCCCAACAAGTTTTCCACCAGCACCCTTTTGCCAGCCGGGAAAAAACAGATCCGATGGTCCAGGCCTGAGGTTTCAACGGCCGCCATGGTTCTTTGTACAAATTTTTTGTATAGGCTGAGCGCCTTTATCTCGCCGATTTTCCGGGCAAGACGGGTTTTTACCCAACCCTTTTCAGGCGCCCTTAAAAAAACAAGAACTATCTCTTTAATTATTTCTTTATTCTTTAGATCCAACCGGATAATCCATTCCTTTCCAGGCGTAGATCCCGCCGGGAAACCGATATACATTTTTGTATCCCAGCCGCTTGGCCCAATAGGCCCCATTATGGCTTCTGGTACACTTAACAAAGCCGCAGTATATCACAATCAATCGATCCTTGTCTGCCCCGAGAAGGGCTTCAAACTCTTTTTGGGTTTTCTGATCTGTCAAAGCTATATCCCAGGCTTCCATTTCCGGAATGGGAAACAAAAACTGAACAGCACCCGGGAGGTGGGCCTTTTTATAGCTGGCCTCATAGGGCATGGTATCCACAATAACCATTCTTTTTTTCTCATCCTGCCAGGCTTTGAGAGTTTTCACGGTCACCAGATCATATCCTCCCCTTTGCACCTCCCGGACTAGTTTTACGGCCCCTTTTTCCTTGTCCACCTCCTCCTTAAATTTCCCCCCAAAAAAGGCCTGGGCTGGCAGGCTTAAAAAAATTATAATCAAAAAGACCAAAGACGATACAAACTTGTGTTGAATTGAATTCATTACTCTTTCTCCGTAAACTTGTTTAAATTATTATTTGAATTTTTGAAAAACAGCCGAATAGGGCGATACCCGGTTTTACGCCGCCACAGGAAAAGATAACCCACAACCAGCACCATCGCCGTATCCCGGTAAAGAGAGGTGGTGAGTCCCTGGAAGGCAAGAGCCTCGGGGTCACCCGGCCCAAAACAGCCACAATCAATGTCATACCCCATATGAAGGGCGTAACAGATAACCGCCATAAATCCCAACACAAGTATCAGTACTCCCCCAAGGCTGAACCTGACATCCAGAACAAGCCCCGCCCCAAAAACAAGTTCTGCCAGAACAATCATGACAGATGCCGGGAAAACGATGCTGCCGGGAAGAATGGCAAAGGCCTGGATGGTCTTTGAAAAAACGCCCAGATCCATTGATTTTGTTACGCCTGAATATACAAAAATCAGCCCCAGACATACCCTTAACACCGTGTAAGGGATGGGGGATTTAAACACAAACTCCATGAAGATTCCTTTACCCATATCTATTCCCAATCATTACCCTCAAAAACTACCAATGATTTAGAAAAAAATCAGAAAACAGGCAAATTGATAATCCGAATAAATCAGGGGATAAAAATAGATAATTTCTATTTTTGTCTTTCCACAACATCAATAAATTGAATCGCTCCTGCATATATGTTAAATAATTGTCCATCGTTATATTTTTAATTAAAAAAGGAAACACACCATGCCCATCCGATACAAATTAGGACTCATTGCCGGCGGACTGTCAACCATCATCGTGCTCATGTTTGTGGTAACATGGTTCACAACAACCGCCCAGAAAACAGATGGCCTGTTAATCAATCTGGCAGGCAGACAAAGAATGCTGTCCCAGAAAATGTCAAAGGAAATCATGATGCTTTCGGCACCCGGGAAAGAAAAGCCAGGGGCAGACAGCGTTAAAAACACCATCCAGATATTTGATATCACGCTTCAAGCCCTCCTGAATTCAGGCAAAGCCCCCCTATCCCTTGATCTGTCTGGTGCCATGGCTGCCTGTCCCAAGGCAGAAGAGCCCGCCCATGCCCAGCTTCTAAAAGTGCAGGACCTGTGGAGGACATTTTCCCGGCACATGGACCAGGTTATTTCGGGAGCAGGAGAAGATCAAAGCAGCCTTGAATTCATCACCCAAAAGAATTTGACCCTTCTAAAGGAGATGAACACGGCCGTTGGCATGCTCCAGAAAATATCTGAAAAAAAGGTACACAACCTGATCTTATTTCAAACCATCTGTCTTGTTGCCGGTATTTTCCTGATGATCCTGAGCGTGGTCCAGATCCACGGGATTGTCGGCCAATTGCTGGCCGCAGCCAGCAATGCCGTAAAAATGAGCAAAGGGGATTTGACCAAACGGTTCAACTCCGGAAACAAGAACGGGCAAAACCGCAATGAAATGGAATTTTTAGGACATAATTTAAACCTATTTGCCAAATCCCTCCAGGAAAGTATCCGACAAATCGGTACCCAGGCAAATACTTTAAATGATTCCTCCACGGACATGAATCTGGTCGCCCGGGAACTGACGGCTGAATCAAAAAATTCCGATGAAAAAACCCGGAGCGTTGCCCGGAATGCTGAACAAATGAGTGAAGATATGAATGCCGTTGCCGCAGCAATGGAAGAACTCACCGCCAATACCCGGCAGATTGCCGACTCCACCACCCGGATGAACGAAACCATCAAAGAGATCTCCCATGGCACGGAAAAGGCGGGTCAAATCTCGAAAAAGGCGGTTGCAAAGGTGGAATCTGCCTCCTCCCGGGTG
>JAFLJU010000232.1 GCA_022712835.1 Desulfobacteraceae bacterium | reverse complement strand
TCACGGCCATGGGGATGAGAAACTGGGCCTGGAAACTTGTTTCCAGCAGCAACGGGAACAGCCCTGCCACCGTGGTCACAGTGGTGAGCAACACCGGCCTGAAACGGCTTTGCCCTGCTTGAATTACCGAATCAAACACCGGGGCCCCGGAGCGCACCTTGTTATTGATAAAATCAATCAGGATCAAACTATCATTGATCACGATACCAGACAGGGCCACAATCCCGAAGATACTGATCATGGTGATATCCAGTCCCATGAAAAAATGTCCGACAATAGCGCCGATGAGGCCAAAGGGGATGGCCGTCATGATGATCACCGGCTGGATATAAGATCTAAACTGGCTGGCCAGGAGCAAAAACATCACCATGCCAGCCAGGGAAAAACCTTTGATCAGACTACTAATGGATTCTTCGGTCCGCTTTGCCTGGCCCTCAAGGTCATAGGTGACACCTGCAAATCGATTTTCAAGGGTATCTAAAAACCCTTTCCGCAAATTGTCCACAATCTTCTGGGCATTGGCCACATCCTCATCCAGATCGGATATCACGGTGATCACCCGCTTTCTGTCCACCCGTAGAATGGTGGAATAGCCCTGTTTCATCTCCAGGCGGGCCACCTGATTCAAAGGGATTTGTCTTCCGTCCCGGGTGCGGATTCTCAAATCATCAATACTGGCTTCTGATTCCCGTTCCTCCTTTGAATAACGCACCATAACCTTGATATCATCTTTTCCCCGCTGGATCTTCAGGGCCTCATCCCCGTAGTAGGCCTGACGAATCTGAATGGCAATGTCAGCCATGGTGATCCCGAGGGATTCCGCCCCATTTTTAATAAAAATCTGTTTTTCCATTTTTCCGGGCCGGAAATCATCCGTGATATCAAAGGTTCCAGGATAGGTGGCAATTTCATCTTTAAGGGCGCGGGCCGCCTGCTCCAGCTGGACCAGGTCACTTCCCACAAGCCTGATTTCTATTGGGTTGCCGCCGGGGCCGCCGCCAATAATACCAAAGGTCAGCTGCTCAACTCCCAGAATATCCCCGGTCAGTTCCCGCCACTTGGCCGTGACCTCGGGGGCTGAAATATCCGGGCGCATATCCGCCGGCAAAATCTCGATCCAGGCTTCACCGCAATGCCCGCCATAGACGCCTGGTTTCCAGTCCCTTCTCGGAATAACCCCCACCAGGGAAAAACTATTGACCACCAGATCTTGACCGCCCGTTACCCTGTTCCTGAAAAAGTTATTGAGTTCAAAGGCCCCTTTTTCGATTTGTTTGATGGTCTTTTCCGTGGTGGCAAAGGGGGTGCCAAGGGGGTAGATCGTCTCGGAAATGATCCAGTTGGAATCGGTCTTGGCAAAAAAAACAAAGGGCACATGCCCCCCGGCCAGAAGGCCTAGAGAGACGATGAGACACCCGACTCCTATCCCCATGGTAAAGTAGCGGTTCCTCACACAATACCGTAAAAGGGGCAGATAAAAGGAATGGATAACTTGGTTCATTCTTTTTTCCACCCGGCTCCTGACCCAGGCATGGCCGTCTGTTATGTCTTTTTTCAGCCAGTCCAGCCAGAAAAAAAAGATCCGACGCAGCCAATTTTTATTTTGCTTGGACGAGGTCAGGGTATGTTCCAGGTGGGCAGGAAGAATGACAAAAGCTTCCAAAAGGGAAACGGCCAGGATACAGATCACCGCCTGGGGCATGATGGAAATAAATTTGCCCATGATCCCGGAAATATACATCAGAGGGGTAAAGGCCACCATGGTGGTGGCAACCGCCATGACCACAGGCCCCCCGATCTGTTCCATGCTATCTATCACCGCCTGTTTGGGGGATTTGCCCATGGAATAATGGGTATAGATATTCTCGCCCACAATGATGGCATCATCCACCAATATCCCCAGGGTCATGATAAACCCGAACAAAGACAGCATGTTGATGGAGGCACCTAAATAATCCAACACCAAAAGTGCCCCCATAAAGGAGATGGGGATTCCCGCTGCCACCCAGAAGGCCAGGCCCAGATCCAAAAACAGGGCCAGCACAATAAAGACCAACAAAATCCCCTGGGCCCCGTTCTTGAGCAGCAGATCAATGCGGTCCTGGACCATGTCCGCTATATTAAACCAATACCCCAGGGTAACCCCCTTGGGCATCTGGTCCTTGTGGGTGTTAAGATAGTCTATGGCTGTATTTGAAATAGCTATGGTATCCTGGGAATCGGTGCGGCTCACCACAATCATTGCGGCGGGCTTGCCATTGAACCTTGCCGTGACATCACTTTCTTCAAACCCGTCCTTTACCCTTGCCACATCCCCCAAACGGATCACCGTGCCGTCGGATCTTGACACAAGGGGGATGCGCTCAAATTCTTCCCCTGTATACATTTTTCCCTTGGCCCGGACCAGCACCTCACTTCCCCGGGTTTTTATTTTCCCGCCGGGAAGTTCCAGGCTACCGGTCTTAACTGCTGCCACCACCTGATCAAAGGAAAGATTAAACTGGCGCAGGCTTGCCTCAGATATTTCAATGGAAATCTCAAACTCCCTGACCCCGGTCAGGGTTGCCAGGGAGATCACATCGGTATCCACCAGGTCATCCCGGATCTTTTCAGCCGTATCCCGCAGCACCCGCTCATCCACATCCCCATAAACCGCCAGATATATGGAAGGTTCATTGTTCTTGATCTCAACGATCACCGGGTCTTCGGCCTGTTCAGGAAAAGAATCGATCAAGTCCATTTCCGTTCGGATTTCATCCAGCTTTATGTTGATATCGGTTCCGGCGGCAAGTTCCAAAGTGACCGAGCCATGTCCCTCAAGGGCAGTTGAATACATGGTTTTAATATTTTCAATACTTTTGAGCTGTTCCTCTATTTTGATGCAGATGCCCTCTTCCACCTCTTCAGGGGAGGCACCCGGATAGGTGACACCGATATTGATCATGTCCAGAGAAAACTGGGGAAACATTTCCCGCTTCATATTGATCACTGTAAAGAAACCGGCCACAATCAAAAACACCATGATCAGGTTCACCGAAACTCTGTGTTCAATAGACCATTTGCCTATGGTTTTCATGGTTTCATACCCTGGGGCTTCTCATTTCTTCGAATAATCAATTCCATCCCCTCGATGGCTCCGGGAAGAGGAGAGACAATAATCTTATCCCCGTCGACAAGCCCGCCGTTGATATAGACCTGGTCTTCAAATTTTCGCAACACCGTAACCTGCCGCATCTCCAGTTGAGAATCGTTCACAATAAAAAGGATATCCCCGGGTTTGAGCAGATGCCGTGGCAACACAAAAATATTTTCACGGATCTCGCCGATGATTTTGCAATTAACAAAAGTGCCAGGCTTTAAATCAAACAAGGTTGCCCATGATCCGTTCGCCGCATCATTATTTCCTGTCTGAATCTCCAGGGTCATGGGTAGGGTTCTGGTTTTTTCATCAATGCGGGCCTTAACCCTCGCGACTTTGGCATCCCATACCCGTTTGTCTGGATCATCAAAATTGGCAATGCTGACCCGGGCTGACGGCGTGCGGCCGCTGTCAAAAAATGTCTGGATCCAGCGCATCTGTTCTAAGGGAATTCTCACCTCCACATCCAGTTCATCTTTCGCATAGACAGACCCCAGAATCTGGCCAATATTCACATATTCTCCAAGCTCTGCCTGCTTGTCCAGAACAAATCCATCAAATCCGGACACAATCCGGGTTCTTTCCAATGAAAGGTCTGCCTTGTTAAACTCCACATCTGCCATGGCCAGGGCCGCCTTTTTTTGTTCCATCATGGCCGGGATAAGCGACAGTCTGTTCTGGATGGACTGTAATTGGATCCTGGCAGCAAGATGCGCCTGTTCTGCTTTGTCCAGACTGGTTTTGGATGCAAACTGGTTTTGGCTCAGCGTCGTCATGCGCTCAAATTCCTTTTGGGCCAAATTCACATTGGCCTTTCCCAATTCCATATCCTTTTTCAAATTTTCAACATCCTGGTTCAGACTGTCCATGTCAACCCGGGCCTGGGTTACCCTTACAGCCGCAGCCTCTTTGCCCAAACCATAAGATCGCGGATCAATCTGAACCAACAGGGACTCATTTTCAATCAATCCACCTTCCTTAAACCCTTGATTCAGATAAACAATCCGTCCGGGCACCTCCACGGCTATTTTAACCAACCGCCGGGGACTGACCGTACCAAAGGCTGTCACCGTCATCACTTCGGATTGGGAATGGGCCTTAAGAACTCGGACACTTGGTGGGGTTCGCACCAATTCTTTTTTCTCAGGTGTAGCCCTGATTGCATACAACCAAAACGCCAGGGCAAAGGCGATGCCCAACACAATAAAGACCCGCATAAGTCTGAACAGAAAAGAAGCAATTGCCTTAAATCTCGGTGGTTTTTCCATGAACAGATTCCTTTGATCAACCAATTTATGTCGTTACATCTTTTGTTACGTTTTTTTATATACCAAGATTTTTTTTTTGGAAAGGGATTATAAAAAATTTGAATGTAATGATTTGTAACATAGAGAAATTGTATGAATTTAAATTTTTTATACCAGACTTAAAAAAATGACTTCCGGCACTGGTCTTTTTCTATATTTCAAAGTATTATATGTAACTATATAATATAGTTGATACCCAGTTGAGTAGTAACTGATTTCAGTTTCAGCCCGTAAAATAGGTATCCCATGAAGAAAATTTTGCATATTCTCTATCAGCCATATAAATGGTTTGTGGCTATTCCATTTTTTATCATTTCCACTCTGATTTTCGGTGTAACGGCTGCAATCGTAGCCTTCCTGATCAATGCCCGGGTGGCTAGTTATATTGGTGGTGTTATATGGGCCCGGCTGAATGCCTGGATAGCGCCGATATTTGTCAAAGTATCGGGAAGAGAAAATATTGATACAAAACAATCCTACGTGGTGATTGCCAATCATCAGAGCGCTTATGATATTTTTGTCTTGTATGGTTTCCTCAATATAGATTTTAAATGGGTAATGAAACAGGAATTGAGAAAAGTTCCCGGGATCGGGCTTGGGTGCGAAAAAGTGGGACATATTTTTATTGACCGCACGAATCATGAATCTTCTTTAAAATCCCTGGGTGCTGCCAGAAAAAAAATAGTCAATGGGACATCCATTCTCTTTTTTCCCGAAGGAAGCCGCAGTACTGACGGGATAATTAAAAACTTCAAAAAAGGAGCTTTTAGGATGGCGCTTGATTTGGACCTGCCAATCCTGCCAGTGACCATTATCGGAACAAAGGACATACTTCCGAATAAAACGATAGATCTTTTTCCGGGAAAGGTATTGATGACAATTCATGAACCAATCCCCGTAAAAGATTATTCCGCGGAAAATATCAACGAACTGATTCAAAAATCCCGGGAAATAATGGTAAAAGAAACACAGAAACCTCATCCTCTTAGAGGATTTTTCCCCTGGGGCAATAAAAATCTTGAAAAAAATGAAGACTCGACGGGCAAAGAACCACACTCCAGAATAAATAGCGGGAAGCCATCAAAAGATTAAACTTTACCGCCCACCAACCCCACCGGTGCTGATATTTGCCAAGGGGAGTGCCAGGACCAGGCAACCCTTTGTCGGGGTGGTCCGGTTTAATTCTTGAAAACCCAAAGGTTAGATGTTTTTGTTATTTTTTTTGAGCTTAAGATACCAGTCCTGATTCCCATACAATGTCTCAGAACACTCAGGGCATACACCATGGCTGAAGGATGCTTCGGAGTATTCTTCTATATAGGACTCCAGAAGGGTCCAATACCCTTTGTCATCTCTTATTTTTTTACAGGAGGCACAAATGGGGAGCAGCCCTTTTAATGTTTTTACCTCTGACAGGGCTGTCTGGAGATCCTGGAACAATCGACTCTGCTCCTCTTCATATTTTCTGATGTTAAAGGTCACCATGAAAAGTATAAACAGGGACCCCAGGATGGCAATTAAAATGGATGAGAGATATAATATACGGTTTGCTGCCTGGGGCAGATCTATATATGGATTACCGATTTCAACCATCTCGCAGGTAAAAAATAAAAGTATAGAAACAATACTCAGACCTATTGCCTGTTTTATGGCCCTATTTTCAAATAATAAAAAGATAAGGGCAGGAATCATGAGATAGTAAAAATGAAACCCTGTGTCTTTGGAGAACACAATGAGAGTTAATAACAGCAAATGTGCCATATATATTGAAAAAATCCATAACCTTGCCAGGTGAAACCATTTTTTATATGTCCAGAAAAAGGTGAGTGAATAAAGCAAGATTGCAGCCACATTAATCAGACCGGGTACCATTTGTCCTAAGAATAGATAGAACCCAAGATAGAGAATGGAAACGAAGATAACAATGACAGACAACAGGTTTATGATCTGGACATAAATTGCCTGTTTTTCAGGGAGCCCTTCAGTACCCAGATTCAATATTTGTAAAATTGTTTTCATTTTTCAGGGTCTTGAATTGGCCTGTGACAACCCAAAGAGGCAAGCCATGCTTCTGCATCTTCACAGGTATTAAAAAATTTCGCCGAATAGGGTATTAATGAATAATAATCTGTATGAATTTCCATGAGTATAAATTCTACCATATACACACGCTATCGACAATGGGCACTTTAGGTGGATATGATGATTATATGATTTGTAAAGAGGGCAATATATCAACTAATTTTCATTCCTTAGTAAGTTTAAAGTTAATTTTTCAATAAGCCGTATACTTTACCAAAACTAAAAGGATGTCAATACGCAAACACCGGAAAAGACAACAAACCCAGGGGATTTATCTTAACATATTGTCCATCTAAAAATTTTCAAAATTT